>JBEGRV010000004.1:0-48980 GCA_041180285.1 Actinomycetota bacterium | reverse complement strand
AGCCCTAATCAGTCTCGCTGGCAGAAGATCTTGAAATCTGCTGCAGGCTGAAAATTCAGATTGATCAGCAAGGGCACCGTAGTTAGCAGCCTCAATCACAGTGGCTCTGATCATCATGGCGGAGAAAGAGTTAGTTCCAATCAAGATGGTCGCCAGGGTTACCAGGAACATCAGCGGCGCCAGTAAAACAAATTCAACGACAGCGCTGCCGCGATCAGAGCAAATTGTGCTAGAAAACCGCAACTTTGTTTAGAGCCTGATCGAATAGACCTTTCAGGGCCGGAGCTGCAGCTGCCCAAATTAAAACTACTAACCCAGCCGTCATGAGGGTTATCAAAACCCAGCCAGGCACATCACCTTGGTCAGAACTCCAGAACTTGTTTTTCATTTCCTTCTTCCTTTCTAGAAAATTCCACGCATCAAACTGATGCTTGGAAAAACTGCAAATGCAACTGTTATGGGGAGGATCATGAAGACGAGTGGAATTAGCATTTTCGATTCGTTTTTTGCAGCTCGTCTCACTTGCTCGGCTGAAACTTCAGCTCGAATACTTTGCGAAAGTTGTCCATAGGCGGCAGCCAGACTCGACCCTCTACGCAGTGATAAAACCGTGGTTGTTGAAAATTCACTAATTTGACTGTCTGGTAACCGTTTTGCAAGCTCGACAAACTCTTGTTCAAACGGTGCACCGAGGGACAAGTTGTTGACTATTTTTCTAAGTTCGTAGGCAAGCAACCCATCGGCACGTTGAGTTACATAATTGAGGGCAGCAAACAGGTTTTGCCCGCTCCTTAGAACCATCGAAGTGAGCCAGAGAAAGTCAGCAAGTTCAGCTGCCTGAGAAATTGAACTGCGGATCGCAGAGGTTTTAGCCCTGGTTGGCTTTGAACGTTGAGAGTTTTGGTTGCTGCCTAAAAGACGCATTAACCTCGACGGTTTACGTTCACTAAGGCGCCAAATAATTAATCCGCCGCCAAGAGCGGCGACTGCCAAAGATGCCTCTAGCATTTGAATGTTCCCTCTGACCGCGGTAGGTTGCCGGTTATCGCTACATAGCGGTATGCAATCAACGAGACCAGAGCTCCGAGCAAGAGCAGTATCAACCCAGAGTCAGAAACGTAAAATTCTTTGGCCTCGGGGCGGGCAGAAAGCATCACCACAACCGCCCAGGGGGCCAGCAAAGCACTTTTTGCTGAACCCGTAACCCAACTTTGCTTTGCCGCCAACTCATGTCGAATTTTCAAGTCATTGCGCAACTGATTCGCGAGATTTTGAAGTTCAGCGGCGGCTCCAGCTGCACCGAATTTCTCGATTACGATTACCGCTTCGAAAAGTCGATCAAAATTGGGTTCAGAAATTTTCTTCTTGGCGATCATCAAGGCTTCGAACGAGGTGAGGTTCGAATCTAGCCCGTCGGCCAAATCTCTAAAAACTGAACGCAACCGCTCAGGCCCAAATTCAGATAGGTCTGTTGCTGAATCAGCAAGGCTCAAACCACTCTGATACCCCGTCGCAAAAGCTAAAGTGACCTGCGGGCACAGTTCAGAGAGTTTTGCCAATCTGCGATTTGAACCCTGTTCGAGTAATTCGATAATCGCGGCAATTGCAACCAGTACCAAGCTCAGGGAAAAGCCAAGAATGCCAGTCAGTTGGTAGGCAATTTGAAGAATAAGTAATGCCAAAACGCAGGCAGCGGAAAGTGCACTTGGCACTCCCACCTTTGAATAACCTGACCGGTCTAGAAGCGATCTAAGCCAACGCATCGTGTAGCTCAATTTCTCGTTCTGTCGAAAGATTTAGCTCGGCAATCTGCCTGATTTGTCGGCGCCCCGCTGCGTCGATACCGCAGTGAATTACGGTGTGAATCGACTCAGCAACTGTGGGTCGAACGAAGGCATCAGAAATATTTGCTCCCGCCAAAAGCGGAAGGGAACAAAGTTTCTGTATGGCCCCACGCGCGGAATGAGAGTGGATAGTTCCCATTCCGGGAATGCCTGAATTGAGTGCGAGCAGCAGATCAAGAGCCTCTGCAGCCCTAACCTCACCAACCACTAGCCGGTCGGGCCGCATGCGAAGTGCTTCTTTGACCAACTGTCGGATGGTTATTTCACCCATTCCTTCAGCGTTCGCAGAACGAGCTTGAAGTTGCACCCAGTCAACTCCCCGGTACCTAATTTCAAAAGTGTCTTCAATTGAAACAAGTCGCGTATTTTTGGGGAGTTCATTCAAAAGCGCGCAGAGCAGAGTGGTTTTGCCAGAGTTAGTGCCGCCTGAAATGATCAAGTTCTTTCCGGAGGCAACCAAATTTCGCATCACGAGAGCAGAATGTTTTGAAACTGAGCTACTTTCGACCAGATCATCAAGAGTAAGGATCCTGTCGGGGAACTTTCTGATGTTAATTGCATAACCATGGCTTGTTAATCCGTTACCTATGATGTGAACGCGTGATCCGTCATCAAGCGAACAATCAACGAATGGATTAAGCCGATCTAGTCTCCTTGCTGAAGGTCTAACTAGGGTTTCAGCCAATAATTCAACTTTTTTCTGAGCGAGCACCCGGCCACTAAATCGAGTTCTGCCACCCTCAGACACAAACACTCGACCGTTTGGATTTACCCAAATTTCTTCAATTGCTGCATCTCGAACCAGGTCATCAATTTCGCCGGTGGTGTTTAGAGCATTAGCGACTGAGGATTCAAGGCTAGCTTCATCTTGTGCTGTGAACAGCGCTTCTTCAAAGGCAGCATCTAGCTGTTGCTCTAGCGCTTTAGCCTCTGTGATGCCATGCTGAAAGACCCGCTCTCGAACGGCTACTGCTATTGGTTCAACCTGCATTTAACTTCCTCCAAAAGTAATTTGGAGGAACTTTTTTTATCTTGCCGGAGTTTTCCACAGCTTTGCTCTGCTAGAGTTTCTAACGCATGCGGAAGTGGCGAAATTGGCAGACGCACTGGATTTAGGTTCCAGCGCCGCGAGGCGTGTGGGTTCAAGTCCCACCTTCCGCACCAAAACAAATACCGACCCCAGGGTCGGTATTTTGGCTTAAGCCTTCGTTAGCTCTAGTTAGCGATTTTGAGCGCTGCTGCAACTGCAGCCCCTGCGTCAACGATTCCTATGCCGTTTAGCCCAGCAGCGCCCTGAGTGCCAGGGGCATAAGGTTTTGCTGTGGTTCTGACCAGTTGCCAAATTTGGTCTGCGGTTAACGCCGGATTCACAGAGTAAAGCAAGGCAACCACACCCGCTAATATTGGCGCCGCCATACTGGTTCCTTCAAGCAGGCCATATCCGGCCCCAAACACAGCAGTACTTGAGTTGTTGGCGGCCGGAGAAATGGTCGAGAGAATGGCGCCTTGAGTTTGGTTTGGTGCACCTGCCGGATTTCTGGAATCGCCACCAGGAGCAGCAATATCAACATAGTTTGTGAAATCAGAACCGTAGTTTGAATACGACGCACGATCATTGCCAGGCCCGGTAGCACCCACCGAAATTGTCGGGTAGCAATTTCCGGGTGAATAGAACTGTGCGGGCTCATTTTCATTTCCAACCGCGGTAATCACGGTGATTCCCATGTCCTTAATTGGCTCAAAAACTGCGTCCAGAAATGGATCACACGGCGCACGCAATGGCGAAGCCAGAGAAAGGTTGATGACTTTTGCTGGGGTTTTATTTGTAGGAACACCAGCTACTGGAATGCCAGCTGCCCAGTTGAGGGCTCTGATCAGCCAGCTCTCACTTCCTCCTTCAGAGCTCAATACCCTAATCGGCTGAATTCTTACATTTGGGGCAACACCGACGGTTCCGATTCCGTTCGCTTGTGCGGCAATTAGGCCGGCAACGTGAGTTCCGTGCCAAACCGCGGAGGTAACACTTTCAGAGTCAGTTGGATCGGCGTCTTCCCCATCGCCATCATCTGTGTTGGAACAATTGGAGGCAGATAGGCATCGAACAAAGTCATAACCATCAACCACGTTGGTTAGATCTGGGTGTTTTACTAGACCCGAGTCGATTACTGAAACTACGATGTTTGGAGACCCAGCGGTCACCTTCCATGCGGCTTCAACGTTAATTCCGTTGGTGGCGCTCAAATGCCACTGCTGTTTGAATAGCGGGTCAGATACCGAGAAGAGAGATTCGTTTTTGGCTGAGCCTCGCTGGTTTGTTGCGGTCAAAGAAACCATGTAGCTAACACCGTCAACCAATGGAGAAATTTGGCAAGTATTCGACTTAGTTGTGCTGCAGCTAAGTGTTGATCCGTCGCTACCAGTGGCAGTTGCAACGTAGGTGACGACCAGGCCACCGCGTTCGGCTAGGGTTTGACTCTTCCAGGTGACCACTCCGTCAATTGAAAGATTTGAGCCACTGGTTAACACGGGCGGTGCTGGCGAGGTAGTTGGTTTGGCAGCTTTTACCACTGATGCCAAACCGATTTTCGGACTACTTCCGAATTTAGTGATTGCCCTCACCCTCCAGAAAACGTTCTGGCCGGCTACCAATCCGGTCGAAATTACCGCTGACCTAAGGGTGGATCGAGTATCTGAAACTTCGACTTTCCAAGTTTTACCATCGATGCTTTTTTCAATTCGATAGCCAACCAATTTGGCTCCATTGAGCGAAGTCGGGGTACCCCAGCTGAGGGCAACTCTGGGCAGATATTGGTCTGCGGCACTGAAGCCATCTCTCACCGAAAGCGACCGAGGCGCGGCCGCTGCTCTAATTGCGGATACCGAGGGAAGTTTCGGAATCCGGTTGAGTGCCTGTGGCGAAATGGACTGATCAAATTTGATTTTAGAAATTCTTGGATCTCTAGCCACTGCGGCAACCACTTCAGCTGCCGACTCGGGTGACTGGGCTTGTTCGAACCCAATCGAATAGAAATTTCCACCTAGGTGCAAAGGTGTTTGCAATTCAATATCGGTCAATTGCTGACCAACTGGTTCACGTAGGTCATTTAGAGCAGAAGCCCTTGGAGCCAGTTCAATGATGAGCCCTGGCACCAATTCAGCAGAATTTGAACTCAATAATTCGTTGCCAAAGGCTGGGGTTACAGATAGAGACGCCAAGAGAAGCGACAGAGTTGCGGCTAGTTGACGTTTACGAATCACGCAGCCAGCCTAGATGCCAACTCTTAGAAATTCCTGAGGCTTTCCGAAGCGGAGCTTTAGAGAGTTTTCTGCAGTAGGTAGGTTCCAAGCCACCGGCCAAACTTGAAGCCCACCTTTCCCAGGTGACCCTCAGACCGGAAACCAAAACTTTCGTGCAATTTGATTGATGACTCGGCACCTTTGTCTGAAATAACGGCGATTATTTCCTTAACCCCGGCCTTTTTGCAATCCGCAATCAAACGCTCCAGCAACCTGGTACCAATTCGCTTTCCGGCGGCGGCCGGCCGAAGGTAAATGCTGTCTTCAACAGTTCTACGGGCTGCTGCTTTTTGGCGCCAGGGCGCAACGTAGGCAAATCCTAAAATTTGCCCGCTGGCACTGGTGGCCACTAGAAAAGGCAGACCTAGCGTCTGCAACCAGTCAAATTTGATTTTCCAATCGTTTAGTTTCATCGGCTCTAAATCAAAAGTGACGACACTATTTCTGATGTAGTAGTTATAAATTTCGACAATGTGCACCAGATCTGAATCTGTCGCCTCGCGGATGCTAATTTCAGTCGAAACCAGCTCTTCGCCTTTGGCTCTTTTTAGCCTGACCAGGCGCCAGCGGGATTCAGAATCTAGGGGCATTGGTTTCTCCTAACCAGTCAATTATTGGCTGGCTAGATTTACTCAAGATTCCGTTGATGTTGCTAAAAGGTTTCGATCCCACAAAGCCCCTGTTTGCAGACAAAGGCGAAGGATGAGTGCCGAGAATCAGATTTGCACCCTCACACAGCTCTGCTAACTGCTGGGCTTGATTTCCCCAGAGCAACACGACAAGTTTTTTTCCGTGCAGTTTTACCAATGCCGAAATGGCGGAATCGGTAAATTCATGCCAGCCAATTTTTTGATGTGAGCCTGGAGCACCGGGCGAACAGGTCAGATGCCGGTTGATCAACATCACGCCCTGATCCACCCAGGTTTGCAGAGTTTCATCGAGCCAATGCGGCTGCCCTAAATCGGTTGAAAGTTCTTTCAAAATATTCCTGAGGCTACCGGGCAAAGGTCGGGTACCCAGTGCAACAGCAAAAGCGCGGCCAATCGGGTTTCCAGGCGTAGGGTACGGGTCTTGACCTACGATGACCACGCGGATCAGGTTTGGGTCAACCTCAAATGAGCTCATCACAAGATGACTTGAAGGTAAATAGTCCTGATCGCCTAATCTCGCCTCTATTGATTCGAGTTGAGACTTTGCATCGGGTAGCAAACGTTGCCATCCGCTGTGCATCGCCTCAAAAAACATGTTCCTAGAGTAAACCCCTCAGTTCAAGGGGGCTCAAAACATTTTGTAATTTGTTTATTACCTCTAATTACGGGCGAAAAATTGCCAGAGGAGCTCATCAGGTTCGAATTGGTTTAGAGTTTTCAACAGTCCAACCAATCCCGCGGAGAATATGGAATTTCAAACCTCCGAAGACACCGTTCCGTCTTCATTTGTCACCGATGAGCTGAGCAAACAGCTGATTGGTAGACCTCCTGCATCTGGAGCATGGAGAGATGGAGACCCGGCCGGAGATCGACAATTTGTCAATCTTCCAACACTGAATTTAGAAAGCGGCAGGGCGTTAGAGGGGGCTCGAGTCGCCTTTGAAACCTGGGGTGAGTTGAATCATGAGCACACCAATGCCGTTTTAGTGCTGCACGCCCTTACCGGAGATTCGCACCTTAGAGGCTCCGCAAGTAAATCACACCCCACAGATGGCTGGTGGAAGGAAATCGTCGGACCCGGTCTAGCTATCGATACCGACAAATATTTCGTAGTGGCCCCTAACATTCTCGGAGGTTGCCAGGGCACCACAGGACCGTCCTCGCTTGACAAATTTGGCCGTGAATTTGCATCCCTATTTCCGTACCTAACCATCCGCGATCAGGTTCTGGCCCAGCACGAATTTGCGCACTCAATAGGAATTAGGCGCTGGCACGCAATCATCGGCGGATCTATGGGCGGTATGCACACTTTGGAGTGGGCAGTCACCTATCCGGATGAGGTGAAAAAAATTGCCGTCATAGCTGCACCTGCAATTTCAAGCGCAGACCAAATTGCCCTAAATTCAGTTCAGGTAGAGGCAATCAAGACCGACCCTGCGTTCAAAGATGGTTTTTACTACGATGCCAAGCCTGGCTTTGGTCCGCATCGAGGTCTGGCTCTAGCTCGTCGAATGGCACTGCTCAACTACCGTTCCCCCGGCGAGCTGAACGCCCGTTTCGAGCGCAGTTGGCAGTCTGGGGTTTCTCCATTGGGAGGTGGAGGAAGATTCGCAGTAGAAAGCTATTTGGATTTCCACGGCAATAAATTCACCAGGCGCTTTGACGCCAACAGCTACATCACCTTGGTAGAGGCGATGAACTCGCACGATATTGGCCGCGGTCGCGGTTCAGTAGCGGCAGCGCTACAAAAAATAAAAGCCAAAACGCTCGTGGTCGGAATCGACAGCGATCGACTCTTCCCGATTCAGGATCAGCAGTTGATAGCCGACGGGGTGCCCGCCGATTTGCTGGTCGGCGGAGAGCTTAGAACAATAACCTCAGACTTTGGCCACGACGGTTTTCTGATCGAACACGAGGTCGTCGGCCCACTTCTTCAAGAACTGCTAGAGGCCTAAGTCGTTCTCAACGCGGCAACCAGGCGGCCGATTTCTTGGGTGAGATCGAGTGCGGCAACCACTTGAGTTTTCGCTAGATTTGCTGCCGCAGCCGAGTGCAGCTGAACCGCAAATTCGACAAGTGCTAGTAATTCGACCGGGTTGCCAGTCACCTTTTCGCGATTTGCAGCGAGCAAAGCCCCGAGAACTCCGGCTAAAACATCGCCGCTGCCCGCGGTAGCCAAAGCCGGTGAATTGGGGCCAACCTTCTGCAGAACCCCGTTTTGGGCCGCGAAACTGCTGTGGCCTTTCAATAAAACACATTGGCCGGTATGTTCGGCTGCCAGCAGGGCAAAGTGTTCTGGCTCCACCTGCACAGTTTCCCGGTCTACAGGCACTCCGAATCGATTCAACAATTTAACAAGCTCACCGGCGTGAGGAGTTAGGACAGCTAGGCCGCTAACTTTTTCGTAATCAACACAAAATAGGGCTTCGGCGTCAATAACCAGCAGTGCTTCAGTCTGTTTCTCGACTACCCGCCGGATTTGCATTTCACTATCAGTTGCTATTCCCGAACCCAAAACCCAAGCGTCGGCCCGACCATCTTGTAAGACAACCTCAGGACGATTCGATAGCACCAAGCGCTCGGCACTATCAGTGCCTAGGTATCGAACCAAGCCGGCACCAGCCCTAATCGCTGCTGAAACACCAAGTAATGCAGCACCCGGATATTTTTCAGAACCGGTGACAAAGCCGACAACGCCATGGGAATACTTATCATCAAGGTGGGTGAGTTTAGAAATGAAACGACTCAAAATCACCCTCCGACTCCATAGGCTATAGAAATGTCCAAAATTCAGAAGGCCCGACTAGCCGTCTTCACCTATTTTGCCCTGAACGGTTCAATGCTGACCATGTGGGCGGTGCGAATTCCAAATATCGAGCAAAATCTTTCGATCACCCACGCTCAAATCGGTATTGCGATTCTGTTAATCGGAGGCGGTGCACTCACCTCGATGCAGGTAACCGGGCAGCTGATCGACCGATTTGGTTCTCAGTTGACCACACCAATCACGAGTGCGCTGATGGGCTTGGGGCTTTTGGGTATCGGGCTGTCACCAAACTTTCTGTGGCTGTGCGTCAGCGCTTTTGTGGCAGGAATTTTTATTGGATCAACCGACATCGGTATGAATGCTCAGGCGGTAACCATTGAAGAGTCATACGGTCGCCCGATCTTCAGCGCATTTCACGGGATGTGGTCAGTAGGAGGCGTAATAGGTGCCACCGTCGGTGGCTTCTTCTTAAGCATCAACGTACCTATTCAAATCGCCCTACCAACTTGGTCTGTGGTCATTTTTGCTGTCTCGCTGCTGTTAAAACCACTGCTGATCAACACCAGGAACGACCATCCACAATCTTCAGATGAGAAGTCGGAAAGCAATCAGGCAAATCGACAGGTTCTCGGCCTGGTGATCTTTTTAGGTTTGCTTTCTGGTTCGGCAGCTATAGCCGAGGGTGTAGGCGTTGACTGGTCGGCGCTACATTTGGTGAAAATACTAGGAGCCGAAGAAGCAACTGCAGCTTTAGCCGTGATGTTTTACAGCGGAACCATGGCTGCGGTGCGCTTTTTTGTTGATCGACTCATCGCCAGAATCGGGCGCGTGAACATAATCCGATTCGGATCAGGGATCAGCGCAGTTGGAATTTTTATCGTGACCTTGGCACCCACTATTCCCGTTGCTCTTTTCGGCTGGCTCGTTGCGGGCATGGGCATCGCCGCGGTAGTTCCACAATTTTTTGTTCTCGGCGCAGAAATTGGCGAAAAGTCGCATCAGGGTCGCAACATGGCTAAGGTCGTCGGAATCACCTACGCGGGAGTTCTTGGCGGACCAGCCCTAATCGGCTTACTCGCCACTATAGTGCCACTCAATCTAGCAATCGGAGTGGGAGTGGCTCTGGGGCTATTTACGGTTGTGGGAACCAGCATTATCAAGAGAAAACTAGAAGCATGAGCCGCCTTTTTCAACCAATCCAAATTCGTTCACTAGAGGTTCGAAATCGGATCTGGATCGCGCCGATGTGCCAGTATTCTTGCGAACAACAAGATGGCGTTCCGACGCAATGGCATCAGGTGCACTACGGAAGCAGGGCCGTTGGAGGTGCGGGGCTGGTGATTGTTGAGGCAACCGCAGTCTCTCCAGAAGGTCGCATAAGCCCTTGGTGCACCGGGATTTGGAATGACTCGCAGCTGCAGGCCTGGAAAGAAATCACAAACTTTGCTCACAGCCAGGGCGCCAAAATAGCTGTTCAGCTTGCCCACGCCGGCCGGAAGGCCAGCACCAAACGCCACCAGGCAAAGTCGGAAAACGTTCCTATCGCTGATGGTGGCTGGCAACCCGTTGCCCCATCACCAATAGCCTTTGATTCACTGACAACCCCAAGAGAATTAGACAAAGCCGAGATTTCCAACATGGTCTCAGACTGGGCCACTGCGGCTGGGCGAGCTAAAGCTGCCGGGTTTGATGCCGTAGAAATTCACGCCGCTCACGGTTATCTAATTCATGAATTTTTAAGCCCCATTTCGAACCTGCGGACTGATGAATACGGTGGCTCACTCGAAAACCGAGCACGCTTTTTGCTCGAAGTGGTGGCTGCGATTCGAGAGAAAATCGGCGACGAGATGCCAATATTTGTGCGTTTTTCAGCAACCGACTACGTCGAAGGGGGCTTCGACGAGGCACAGACCGCAGAGGTGGCAGCTTGGTGTGCAAACGCCGGCGCAGACCTCTTTGACATCTCTTCGGGTGGGTTAGTTTCCGCCGCTCAAATTCCTGTGGGGCCCGGGTATCAAGTGCCGTTGGCTGAATTTGTGGCGAATCGGGTTGGAAATCCGGTGAGTGCAGTCGGCCTAATCACCGAAGCCACCCAGGCTGACCGAGTTATCAGCTCTGGAAAAGTCGAAGTTGTAATGATCGGGCGCGCTTCGCTGAGAGATCCATACTGGCCACTGCGAGCTGCAAAAGAGCTAAATGTTGATTTGAACTACTGGCCGAACCAGTATTTACGAGGAAAGTTTTAGTTTTCACAAACTAATCGCGTTGCGAGGCGTCTTGAACCTCTCCGACCAGCTCTTCAAGAATGTCTTCCAAGAAGATGACTCCAAGCACATACCCGTTTGAATCAAAAACTCGAGCTGCGTGAGCGTTGACCCTTCGCATGCTGGCCAAGGCATCTTCAAGTTCAGTGGTTGCCGGCAAAGACACGAGCGTTCTGACCCGCTTGGCAGGAAACGCATCATCGAACTCATCTTCATCAAGATCTATCACGTCTTTGAGGTGTAGGTAACCGACCATGTCACCCGACTCATCAGTAAGTGGAAATCTCGAGTAACCATATTTTGCAACTGCCGACTCAACCTGGCGCGGAGTTACCGTTTCGGCGAGGCTGACTAATTCGTCAACCCTAACCACCACATCTTCAACGCGTTTTTCGGTGAATTCAAAGGTGTTGCTCAGTGCACCAGATGTGTCGCTGAGCACACCTTCTCGGGTTGAATGTTCAACAATGTCTTCAACCTGATCAAGAGTGAAGGCTGAATTTGCCTCATCTTTGGGCTCGATTCTGAAACTTCTGAGAATGAAGTTCGTAACTGCATTCATCGAAGCAACTATCGGGCGTACCGCAATCGAAACGCCGTAAAGCAGTGGAGCCAAAATTAGCGCCGACCTCTCGGGTACTGCTATGGCTATGTTTTTCGGCACCATTTCACCGATGACAACGTGCAGATAGGTCACGAGCAGAAGAGCCAAAATGAATGAAACCGCCGAGACAAGTCCCTCAGGTAGACCAAGTGCTCCGAGCGGGTATTCGAGCAAATGATGGATGCTCGGCTCGGCAATCAACAGAATCAGCAACGAAGAAACCGTGATTCCGAGTTGTGCAGTGGCCAGCATCAGTGAGACACGTTCCATGGCGGCCAGGGTAATTTTTGCGGGTCGGGATCCGGCTTCAGCCCTAGGTTCGATTTGAGCTCGACGCGCGGCAATTACCGCAAACTCGGCACCAACAAAAAACGCGTTTGAAATCAGCAGAACCACTAGCCAAATCAGACCGACCCAGTCGCTAGACATTTGCATCACCCGCTTCAGGGGTAAAGCGAACTCGATCGATTCGTCGACCATCTAGCCGTTCGACTCGAAGAGTTCCGTTGTCTAGAGGAACTTCATCGCCAACCTGTGGCATGCGCCCAATCTGACTCATGATGTATCCAGCTACCGTTTCGTAGGCTCCGTTATCTGGAACTCGAATTGCCATTTCAGCCAACTCGTCAGGCCTAATCATTCCTGGGAAGAGTATTGAAGAATTTGCCCCGCGGGTAATTCCGGCTTTCGCACGGTCGTGTTCATCAACTAACTCGCCGACCAGCTCTTCGACTAAATCTTCCAGAGTTACCAACCCAGCCGTGCCGCCGTATTCGTCTACCACAATGGCTAGCTGCAAACCCTTGGCCCTCAGCTCACCCATTAGCGTCTCTAGTCGCATTGTCTCAGGCACCCTAATCACGTCGACCATGATTGCCGCCAGCGGCACTTCGCTTCGTTTTTCTCTCGGAACCGAAGCGGCCTGTTTGATGTGCGCGACACCCACCACGTCGTCGGATGAACCATCCAAAATTGGAAAACGTGAATACCCAGTCCTAATGGATGCGGTCACTAGATCTGCAACTGAGTCAGCTTTGTCAAGGGCCTGCATGCGAGGGCGTGGTGTCATTACATCGGCCGCAACCAATTGAGTCAGCGCCAAAGTTTTAGTTAGCAAGGTTGCGGTTTGAGCATCGAGCGCCCCAAGCACTGCCGAACGACGAACCAGCGAGGAAAGTTCTTCAGCGCTTCGAGCAGCACTGAGTTCTTCTTTGGGCTCGATACCGAGTTTGCGCACGATCGCGTTACCTGATGCGTTTAGGAAACGAATCATCCAACTGAACACCCAGGTGAAAGCCAATTGAAAACCAACTACAAATTTCAACGTTTTCAGCGGAATAGCTAGTGCCAGGTTCTTGGGTAGCAGCTCGCCGATTAAGAATGAAAAAACTGTGGCTATCGCCATCGCGATTACTAAAGCAACGGCAGAGAGAGTATCTCCGCTTAGCCCAAAAGGAACCAAGGTTGGTTCTAGCAACTTGGTGAGTGCAGGCTCAGCTACAAAACCGGTAAGCAGCGTGGTCAAAGTAATTCCGAGTTGCGCTGCGGATAAATGTGTAGAAGTTCTCTTTAGCGCCCTAATTGGGGCCGATAACCCAGATTCACCGCGGCCAGCTCGAGCCTCAAGGTCATTTCGTTCAACGTTTAGAAGAGAGAATTCGCTGGCCACAAAAAAGCCCGTGCCAACGGTTAGAAACACGCCGAACGCAAGCGCCAGCCATTCGTTCACTGATAGCCACCCTCGTGGAGGCTATGGTCATACCCCGAATTACCCATTTGCTCCAATCATAGGGCGAAAAGAATCTGAAAAGTATTTGGTGAAAAAGCGCAGTTTTCAATTTAGGGCCGGTTCAAAAGGTAGGCTTAAGGCTGCTCATTGAACGGACAATGGTTAGAGGTGGTTTCTCTGTCTGGCAACAGTGAAAATTTCAACGGCGAAAATGATTTCGGTGCCAACGATTGGCTAGTTGATGAAATGTACGAGCAGTACAAAGCCAACCCCGACTCGGTTGACAAGGCCTGGTGGCCGATTCTCGAGAAGTACCACCCGGCATCAGCAACTGGCACACCGGCAACTTCAGCCCCGGCTCAACCTGCACCGGCCTCAACTCCGGCTATTCCAGCAGCAAACTCAGAAGCTCAAATGGTGGCAAAAACCACTCGCGTCGAAGCAAAACCTCAACCAATCCCAGCCCAGGCTCCAGTCACTTCGGTAATCGATACTGTTGCAGAAGAATCCGAAGAAGACCTAGTCAACATTCTTAAGGGCATGTCGAAAGCCCTTGCCAGCAACATGGATGCATCCATCGAAGTTCCGACCGCGACTTCGGTGCGAACCATCCCGGCAAAATTGATGATCGACAACCGAATTGTCATCAACTCACACCTAGCCAGAACTCGAGGCGGTAAGGTCTCGTTCACTCACATCATCGGCTACGCGATCGTCAGGGCGCTAAAAGAATTTCCGAGCCAAAACGTTTACTACGACATAGTCGACGGAAAACCAGCCGCTGTAACCCCGGCGAACATCAACTTCGGTTTGGCAATCGACATCCCCAAAGAAGATGGCACACGTGCGCTTTTGGTTCCAAACATCAAGCGTGCGCAAAGACTCAACTTTGCTGAGTACCTTGCGGCCTACGAAGATCTGGTCAAGCGCGCTCGCGACAACAAATTGACCGCAGGTGATTTTGCAGGATCAACAATTTCACTGACCAACCCCGGCGGAATCGGAACTGTTCACTCTGTGCCACGCCTCATGAAGGGTCAGGGTTGCATCGTTGGCGCTGGCGCACTCGACTACCCTGCAGAATTCCAAGGCATGTCTGACGCCCAGCTGTCGAAATTGGGAATCAGCAAAACCATTACCCTCACCTCTACCTACGACCACCGAGTAATCCAGGGCGCCGGATCTGGTGAATTCCTAAAGAAAATTCACGAGTTGCTACTTGGCGCTCGAGGCTTTTACGAAGAAATTTTCAACGACCTTAGAATTCCTTACGAGCCAGTTCGCTGGGTTACTGATTTTGAGCGCAATGAAGATGACGATCGCACCAAAGAGTCGCGAATCCAAGAGCTAATCAACCAGTACCGAGTTCGTGGCCACCTTATGGCTGACATCGATCCTCTCGAGTACCAGCAGCGTTCACATCCAGACCTTGACATTAATAATCAAGGACTGAGCCTCTGGGACCTTGATCGTACTTTCAAGACCGGTGGTTTTGGCGGCAAGCCAAAGATGCAGTTCCGCGACATCTACAAAATCTTGCGCGACAGTTACTGCCGCACCGTCGGTGTCGAGTACATGCACATTCAAGACCCCGCCCAGCGCGCCTGGTTCCAGGAGAAACTCGAACGCCCCTACTCAAAGCCAACCCGCGAAGAACAACTTCGAATTCTAGAGAAGCTGAATGAGGCTGAGGCATTTGAGACATTCCTGCAGACCAAGTTTGTCGGGCAGAAACGCTTCAGTCTTGAAGGTGGCGAGTCAACCATCGCTGCCCTTGATGAAATTTTGCAAGAGTCTGCCAACTTCGGGCTCGATGAGGTCGTCATTGGCATGGCTCACCGTGGTCGCCTGAACGTTCTTACCAATGTGGCGGGCAAAACCTATGGCCAGGTGTTCCGCGAGTTCGAGGGCAACACCGACACCAAAACCGTCCAAGGATCAGGTGACGTTAAATACCACCTTGGAACAGAAGGTGTCTTCACCAACATGGAAGGCAAGCAGGTCAAAGTCTCGCTTGCAGCCAACCCTTCGCACCTCGAGGCCGTAAACCCGGTGGTCGAGGGTATCGTTCGAGCCAAGCTCGACCGCTTCAACGCAATTCCTAAAGATGAATTCCCGGTATTGCCAATCATCATTCACGGCGACGCTGCATTTGCTGGCCAGGGTGTTGTACCCGAAACTCTGAACATGTCTCAGCTTCGCGGGTACAAGACCGGCGGAACCATCAACATCGTGATCAACAACCAGGTCGGGTTTACCACACCACCAAGTGAGTCACGCTCGACGGTTTACTCAACCGACGTTGCCAAGGCAATTCAGGCTCCAATTTTCCACGTCAACGGAGATGACCCCGAAGCAGTGGTTCGTGTAGCTCGTCTGGCACTCGAATTCCGTCAAGAATTTAAGAAAGATGTCGTCATCGACATCATTTGCTACCGTCGCCGAGGTCACAACGAGGGCGATGACCCGTCGATGACTCAGCCGCTGATGTACAACCTGATTGAAGCCAAGCGTTCTGTTCGCACTCTGTACCTAGAGTCGTTGGTTGGCCGCGGCGACATCACCCGAGAAGACTTCGAAACTGCGAATGCCAACTTCCAAAACCGCCTAGAGCAGGCTTTTGTTGACGTTCACGAGGCGATGAGCAAACCGGTCGAACTACAGCCTCGCCCAATCGGAATTGGAACAACTGCCAGTGACCACACCGGCATCGAGCGAGCCACCGCAATTAGCCGCGAAACCGTTGAACTAATTGGCAACGCGCACGCCAATCAACCACCTGCTTTCAATGTGCATCCAAAATTGCAGCAGTTGCTTGCCAAACGAGTCGAAATGTCTCGCGAGGGTGGCATTGACTGGGGCTTCGGTGAGCTCTTGGCATTCGGTTCGCTATTACTCGAAGGCAAGGCCGTACGTATGGCAGGCCAAGACAGCCGACGCGGAACATTCGTGCAGCGTCACGCAGTATTCCACGATCGTGAAAACGGACAAGAATGGATGCCGCTTCGCAACCTTTCTGCCGACCAAGCAAAGTTCTACATTTACGACTCACTGCTAAGTGAGTACGCAGCGATGGGTTACGAGTACGGCTACGCCGTCGAAAACCAAGACGCACTTGTTCTCTGGGAAGCCCAGTTTGGTGACTTTGCAAATGGCGCACAGACCATAATCGACGAGTTCATTTCTTCCGCTGAGCAAAAATGGGGTCAACACTCAGGTGTCGTATTGCTATTGCCTCACGGCTACGAGGGCCAGGGGCCTGACCACTCTTCGGCACGAATTGAGCGCTACCTTCAGCTTTGCGCGCAGAACAACATGACTGTCGCTCAGCCTTCAACACCGGCTAACCACTTCCATTTGCTACGTCGCCAGGCTTACTCAAGCCCGAAGCGCCCGCTGGTTATCTTCAGCCCCAAGTCGATGCTGCGCCTTAAGGCTGCCTCTTCTGCAGTAGAAGATTTCACCAGCGGAACCTTCCAGACCGTAATCGACGATCAGCAGGGGCTCGACAAGAGTGCTGTCAAGCGTGTGCTGTTCTGTTCAGGCAAGGTTTACTGGGACCTCTTGGCAGAAGCGCAGAAACGCAACGACAAGACCACAGCAATTGTTCGCGTAGAACAGCTTTACCCAACCCCGGTTGATGAAATCAAGTCGGTTTATGCAACCTATCCGAATGCTGAATTAGTTTGGGTTCAAGATGAGCCTGCCAACCAAGGTCCATGGACCTACATTGGCCTCTTCTTGCCTCGCTACATGGACGGCCAGGTGGCAAAACTAGTTTCACGACCTGCTTCTGCTTCTCCGGCAACTGGTTCAGCCAAGCAGCATGCCGCAGAGCAGGCTGACTTGATCGCCAGAGCGTTCAATAGCTAACAATGACTGAAGCGCCTGCTAAAGACCTGCGTATTGTCATTCTTGGCGATGCGCTTTCGTCTTCAGCCGGCGACCCGAAAGGTTTGGGCTGGGTAGGTAGGGTTACCGCAAAAACCCCGCTTGACCAAAGGAACATTCAGATCTACTCGCTACCTGCACCGAACGAAACAACTTCGATGCTGGCTGAGCGCTGGGCTAGCGAAATCAAACGCAGATTCAGCAGTGAAACTGAAAACCGACTGGTTTTGGCCCTCGGCAACGCTGACCCAGCTGCAGGAATTTCGCTCTCGCGCAGTCGACTCAATGTTGCCACCATTATCGACGAGGCCAAACGCTCAGGCATCGAAACATTTTTAGTCGGCCCGACACCACACATCAACCCGGCACTCAACCCTGAAATTGAGCATCTTTCACATGGCTTTGAAGATGTGGCTAGCCGCCGGAAAATCCCGTTTGTTGATTGCTTCAGCCCGCTGGTTTTGCACGAAGGTTGGAATAACGATTTAGCGGCGTCTAAACAAGGTCTGCCTGGTCAAATTGGCCACGGGCTAATTGCCTGGTTGGTGTTGAACCGCGGATGGTACGAGTGGTTGGGTCTTGGAAATCCAGACGATTAAGTGAAAAGTTGAGCCTGTCGATGTTTGACAGGCTCAACCTTTGGGTCACTTGGCGCTTAGTTCGTGAATCGTTATAGAGCCACTAATTTCGTACGAAGTTATAACCAACGCTTTTTTGGTTGGTGACTTATCAGCCGATACAAAGATGACGCCCTCTGGTGACCATGCCGTCGACATGTCGAGCGGAGTCGTCAAGATTGGCTGCATTTGTTGCCATGAAAACAGAGTTGGCTTCACCGGGTTTGAGATGTCAAAGAAAGCCAGTGAGCTGGTTCTCTCCATTCCTACGACGGCAACTCTTGATTTTCCGACAACTCCAACCGCTACACCTTCGGGCTCAATACCCTTGTCGTCGGAGCGATCTTGTCCTACATAATCAATCAGCGATTTGTCGGTTGAGCGAGCAACGTGAGAGCCATTCAAATTAGCAAATCCGTACTTTGAAATCAATGTGCTCTCGAGCAAGTTTCCGCTGTCCCAAACGAGTTTTCCGTTTTTGAACAGTGAAAGGGAACGCGATCCGCGAGTCGTAATCTCGTCAACATCGCCGTCTGCATCTATGTCTCCAGCATTTGGGTCAACTTTTGCTCGGCCGAGTGCGTCATCAAGCTTTAGAGTGCCCCAAGTTGGCCACTTCGCAGAGTCAACAACCAATTTGCTACCGCGCACATCATCGGTCAGACAGCTCCATTCGCGGGCATCGCCCTCACCGGCAGTTGCAAAAAAGATGTCGTTTCCTACCTGATAGGAAGCAACAGCGTCAGGCTGCGAATTGCTCTTAACTCCCGGATAGGTCACCAAACTGGTGTTTTTATCTTTGTCGCTGAGGTCAGTAGCAACGGTTCCACGATCGACCACAGCAGCTGAATATATTTTTGAAACTTTCGCGGTTTTTAGGTCGACTTCGGCAATACCGTTAGCCTCCTGAAGGGTAACGATTGCTTTGAAATTGGTAGGAGTCGATACATACTCGGGTTCGACATCCTTAGCGACATTATTAACGGTTTTGTTGATGACTAGTCCAGCTGATCTTGCGTCGTTGACACTAAACGACGCGAATCCGGCAAACCGAACACTAGGTTTCTTAGGATTGGCAAGATTCACGATAGCAATACCGCCGTCTGCATCTACAGCTTTTGAGTAGTCGAGTGATTCATTGATGCTTGAAGTCGAAGGATCATCTAATGCACAGATTGGCTCGGCTTCGATAGCAACTACCGCGGTCTTACCGTCGGGAGTGAAAGTTACCGCGTCTGGCTGGAAGCCTTTCACACTTGCTGATGAAAGGATTTTTCCGTTTGCATCAAGAACTACTACTTTTCCCTCGCTAAGGCTCGGTGCACCCGAGCTAGAAAATGTTGGATTGGTACCAACTACCGCAACCACAACATCTTTGCCAGCGGCTACCGAAGTGAGGTTGTTGCCATACTCATCCAGCGAAACTGCTTTTATTTTCTTGGGCTTGGCTGGGTTTCCAATATCATAAATATCGACGGAATTCGTTGCACCGTTGGTAGCAAAAATCCTCTTGGACTTGGCATGAAAAGCTGGAATCTCAGCACCTAATTCGCCATTGCCAGACACAATCGTTGAAACCAGACGAACACTTAATTTCTCAGCAGAAATAGCCGGAGCAGTAACCGAAACCAACAAGGCAGCACTGGCCGCCGAGGCCAACATAATCATTTTTTTCTTCATAGCGTCAATAAACGCCAGAGAGAATCAAACTAAAATCATCAAACAGCTAAATTTCAGATTAATGATCGCCAAATCACGATAGTTTTCGATATGTGAGTCGTCAGTGCTCTTCGCCTAGACGAATGCCTCGAATTCGATCCATCACACGCTGAGCCAGCTCGGCGGGTGGGGCCTCATCGCAAGACTCTTTTATGACGCCGTTAATCAGATTCTCCATGTCGTAATCTGCTTCGCAACTATCGCAGTTGGCCAGGTGGGCGGTGATTTCAGCGATTTCGTCTGCATCCAATTGATTGTGCAGATATTCGTGAACGTGACGCTTGGTTTCTTGGCAATCAAAATCGGTCATGGCTTGCTCCCGTTTTGCTCGATGCTGTAGCCCTCTTGAAGGGCGTACTCAGCCAGCAGTTTCCTCAGTAGTTTCTTTCCGCGGTGAAGTCGAGACATCACGGTACCGACCGGTGTCTGCATGATATCTGCGATTTCCGCATAGGGAAGGCCGTCTACCACCGCGTAGTAAACCACCATACGAAATTCTTCAGGGATGTCGTGCAACGCCTGCTTGACGGTATGACTTGGTAAGTTGTCAATCGCCTCTAGCTCGGCTGAACGAGTTGATAGTGAAGTTACAGACTCTGCATTACCAAGTTGCCAGTCTTCAAGCTCGTCAAGGCCGCCCTTAGCCTGATCTTTATTGCGCTTGTTGTACATGTTGATGTGAGTGTTGGTCATAATGCGGTAGAGCCAAGCTTTTAGGTTGGTTCCCTGTTGAAATTGCGCCCAAGCACCGAAAGCCTTGGCAAAAGTTTCTTGAACCAAATCTTCAGCATCAGAGGGGTTTCTAGTCCAGCGAAGCGCGGCTCCGTAAAGCTGAGGCATCAGCGGAATCGCTTGTGCTTCAAAACTCGCGATTTTTTCGGCATCGGCCTCTTGTTTAGATTTACTCATTTGGGTTGAGTTTACCCTTCGCGATAAGGGGCTAAATGCCGCAATTGAAGACATCTCAAATACCCCTTCGCTCAAATAGTTTCAACACTGCTGGTAATTTGGAAACCTATGAATTCGTCAAGTTATTCCCCTGCCTGGCCGGCACCTCAAGCGAACGGCACAATTTCGGCAACGGTGGCGTTGCCTGGCTCCAAATCGCTGACGAATCGTGAACTTATCCTGGCCGCTCTGGCTAGCGAAAAAACCACAATTCTTGATCCTCTGAAATCTAGAGATAGTTCACTAATGATCGAGGCCCTTCGGGCACTCGGTGCAGTTGTTGCCGAATCACCAAATGGCGATTTGGAGGTCTCCCCCGCCAGTTTTAACCAGCCCGCCACCATAGATTGTGGCCTCGCCGGCACCGTGATGCGATTTGTTCCCCCAATTGCCGCCCTGTCGGCTCATCCGATTGAATTCGACGGTGACGAAGGGGCTCGCCGCAGACCAATGGGAACCACAATATCTTCGCTGCGGGCGCTCGGAGCCGAAGTAGATGATCGAGGATCGAATTCACTTCCATTCACCGTAATCGGTTCGGAAAATGTTTCCGGTGGCGAAATTGAAATTGACGCGTCAGCGTCCAGCCAATTTGTCTCGGGGCTAATGATGGCGGCCCCTCGTTTCGAGAAGGGTTTGCTGATTCGCCACGTTGGCGAACACCTTCCCTCGATGCCACACATCGAAATGACCATCGACTGCCTAAGAAAACGTGGAGTCGAGGTAAGCCAAATTGGTGATTCATCTTGGCAGGTAAAGCCAGGAGAAATTGCCGGCGGAGTTGTTCGCATCGAGCCTGATCTATCAAATGCCGGACCATTCTTGGCAGCCGCAATGGTTGCAGGCGGTTCGGTTACCATTCCCCACTGGCCATCGATCACGACCCAGGTTGGCGACGAATTCGACGGAATTCTGCAGCGGATGGGTGCTGAAATCAGCCGGGGTCCCAACGGGCTAACCATCACCTCAAATGGGGTTATTCACGGCATCGACATTGACCTTTCAATCGGCGGCGAGCTAACTCCGGTGATTGCGGCACTGGCCACGTTGGCAGATAGCCCGACGGTGATTAGAGGAGTTGCCCACCTTAGGGGTCACGAAACCGATCGCTTGGCTGCCCTGGCAACTGAAATAAATCGAATCGGCGGAATCGCTCGTGAAACTGCAGATGGCCTCGAGATTGACCCCAGTGACAACCTTCACGGCGCTCTTTGGCGAAGCTATGAAGACCACCGGATGGCGACCACCGGCGCAATAATCGGGTTGCGCGTTCCTGGTATCAGCATCGAAAACATTGGAACTACGGCGAAAACGATGCCTGACTTCCCCGAGCTGTGGTCAGCAATGTTGTCGTCTCAGCAGAGGTTTGAGCAGATGGTGGCTGACGCTTGAGTTGGCTCTATGAGCCTGAATCGGGCAAACACGACCTCGATGAGTCAGATGTTCGAATTCGCCCAAACCCGAAGGGCAATAAGCCGCGCACCAAAACCCGCCCTGAGCACAAAGAAGCCCCAATTGGGTTTGTAATCGGGGTAGACCTTGGCAGGTACAACGTTCTCTTACAAGACGAAAATCGGGTAATCCTTGCAACCTTGGGCAAAGAGCTTAGGAAACTTGGGGTGGTTGTTGGTGACCGGGTGGCAATTGCGGGTGATACCAGTGAGACCGAAGGTGCTTTGGCCAGAATTGTTCGGATTGAACCAAGAGCCACACTGCTGCGCCGAAGCGCCGATGACAGTGATCAGGTAGAACGAGTAATCGTTGCAAATGCAACCCAGATGGCAATTGTGACGGCGATTAAAGACCCTGAACCGCGAACCAGATTGATCGACCGCTATTTGGCGGCTGCCTTTGATGCCGGCCTAAAACCCATTTTGGTAATTACCAAAACCGATTTGGCTAACCCCGATGAATTTCTGGCTAACTTTGCCGGTTTGGCAATTCCGGTGGTGCTGAACCGCTCAGATAAACCTGCGCTGCCAGTGCTAAAAGAGCTACTGCGTGATCAGGTGACAGTTATGGTTGGGCACTCTGGTGTTGGTAAGTCAACTTTGGTTAACGCACTTGCACCGCATGCGGCGAGGGTTACCGGAGGGGTAAATGCGGTCACCGGCCGAGGTCGTCACACATCGTCTTCCGTGCGAGCAATTCAGTTGGATGAAACATTCGGTAGCGGTTGGATTATTGATACCCCAGGCGTGCGATCATTTGGACTAGGGCATATCAAGCCAGAAAATTTACTTCGGTCTTTTGAAGATTTATGGCAGGTGATTGCAACCTGCCCTCGAGACTGCAGCCACCTTGCTGATTCACCAGATTGCGAACTCGACATCGCAATTAGCAAAGGCAATCTCGGCGAATTCGGACCAAATCGAGTTGATTCGCTACGCCGACTGATGAAGTCGGTGCTGGGCAGCGAGTCGGCAACCTAGAATTTGGCTATGAGTTTTCAAGCAGACCTCGATTTGGCTTTGGCGATGGCCGACAAAGCGGATGAAATTTCATTGACTCGATTTCGCGCTCTTGATCTAACTGTTGAGACCAAGCCTGATCGCAGCCCGGTAACCGACGCAGATCGATCAGTCGAATCATCTTTGAAAGAAATGCTCAAAACAGCGCGGCCAGCGGATGCATTGATTGGCGAAGAATTTGGGGTTGCCGGCGCGGCAGAACGCACTTGGATTATTGACCCTATTGACGGAACGGCCAACTATTTGCGTGGAGTTCCGGTGTGGGCATCCCTGATTGCTTTGGCAATTGAGGGCAAGCCCGTGCTTTCGGTGGTATCTGCCCCAGCACTTGGCCGTCGATGGTGGGCTTCACCCGAAATCGGTGCATTCACAAAAGATGTCGACGGAACAGTTAGGCCAATCAGAGTTTCTGGAATTAGCGACCTAGACGATGCCTCGCTGAGCTACAACAATCTGCAGCTATGGGACCAGGCCGGACTAGCCCAAGAGCTACTAAATTTTTCAAAGGGAATTTGGCGCACCAGAGCCTACGGAGATTTCCTGAGCTACATGTTTTTGGCGGAAGGTTCGCTAGATATTGTGGCTGAACACGATCTCAAAATTTACGATATTGCTGCACTGGTTCCGATTGTCGAACAGGCTGGAGGTCAGTTCAGCGCGCTAGATGGCCCGCTTACTGCAGAGAGTTCAAGTGTTTTGGCTACCAACGGAAAGCTGCACGAGAAGTCTCGAATCGGCCTGACAACAATTTAGTTTTGTGGGAATCCAAGGTTAATTCCGCCATGGCTAGGGTCTAGCCACCTCGAGGTGACTGTTTTTCCGGTGGTAAAAAAGTGCACGCCTTCGACGCCGTGAGCTTTGGTATCACCGTATATCGACGCTTTTGCGCCACCAAAAGAGTAGTAGGCGACGGGCACGGGAATTGGCACGTTTATACCGACCATGCCAACTTCAATTTCATTTTGGAATCGTCGGGCAGCACCGCCATCATTGGTAAAAATTGCGGTGCCATTTCCAAACTGGCTGGAATTGATTAGCTGAACGCCGTCTTGATAGCTTGCGACTCTGACGATCGAGAGCACCGGCCCAAAAATCTCATCCTGATAAACCGCAGAGGATGGCGTAACCCCATCAAGTAGGGTAGGCCCCAGCCAAAAACCATTGGGGTCTCCGTCAAATTCACCCTCGCGGCCATCGACCAAAACGCTTGCGCCATCAGCCAATGCAATTTCAATGTAGCCGGCCACCTTGTCACGGTGTGCCTTGGTAATCAGGGGCCCCATGTCGCAGCCGCGCCGGCCGTCACCGGTGCGCAGTGATCCCATCCGATCAATAATTTTTGGGATTAGTTGATCAGCCACCGGCTCAACCGCCACCACGACCGAAATCGCCATGCAGCGTTCACCGGCAGAGCCAAACCCTGCGTTTATTGCAGAATCGGCAACCAAATCTAAATCGGCATCTGGTAAGACCAGCATGTGGTTTTTCGCACCACCTAAGGCTTGAATTCGCTTTCCAGATGCCGCGCCTCGTTCATAAACGTATTGTGCAATCGGGGTCGAACCAACAAACGAAATTGCCTTAACCTCAGGCGAATCTAGTAGCGCATCGACGGATTCTTTATCGCCGTTCACCACGTTGAATACACCATCCGGTAGGCCTGCTTCACTGAGCAACGCGGCAATCCAAAGGGCTGCGCTGGGGTCTTTCTCGGAGGGTTTCAGAACCACCGTGTTTCCCGCTGCAAGAGCGACCGGGAAGAACCACATCGGCACCATCGCGGGAAAATTGAAGGGGCTGATTATGCCAACCACGCCTATTGGCTGGCGAATTGAATAAACGTCGACTCCGGTTGAGGCGTTTTCGCTATAACCACCCTTGAGCAGATGCGCTATTCCGCAGGCAAATTCAACTACCTCTTGACCGCGGGTAATTTCACCGAGGGCATCTGAGAGCACCTTGCCGTGTTCACCGGTGATGATTTCGGCTAATTCACCTTTGCGGGCGTTCAGCAACTCTCGAAAACGAAACATGATTTCTTGGCGACGAGCGATTGATAGCTCTTTCCAAGATTTGAACGCTGTACTAGCAACTGCAACAGCATGATCTAGATCTTGGGCAGTTGCAAGGTTTACTTCTTTACCGGCAACTCCAGTTGCCGGGTCAAACACGTCAGAAAATCTATTTGATTCACCCCGATAACTTTTGCCAGCTACCCAGTGGAAAATTTGCGCCTTTGACATTGCGAGTCACACTCCTGTGCCTAGGCTACCGCTCAGCTGCAGAGGTAGCTAAAGTTCGGTGCCGCGATTTGCCTCTTGCACCAGAATTTGCTCGAGATCGGCCAACTTTTTAAGACCTGCCAACGGCTGCAACATCCGACGGTTTTGCCTAAACCGAGCCTCATGCGTGGACAGGAAATTCCAGTAACCGGCAGTAACCGGGCAGGCCTGTTCGCCAACCCTTTGCTTCGGATCAAATTGACATCCGCCACAGTAATTCGTCATTTTTGAAATGTATGAGCCACCGCCGGCATAGGGTTTGGTGCTCATCATTCCGCCATCGGCAAACTGAGACATTCCAATCACGTTCGCCGGCATAACCCAAGGTGTGCCGTCAACAAAATTGTCGATGAACCACTGGTTGAGTTGCGCAGGGTTGAAACTGCGCTGCATTGCGACATTTCCTAAAATCATCAGTCGCTCAATGTGGTGCAGCCACCCTCTTTCGCCAAGGCCACCGATGGTGTGTCGAATGCAGTTGCTAGTTATCGATTCAGGATCGAGATCTAGCCAACTTTTCGGTACGTCGACATTCGCATTTAGCGCATTATTGTCGACGTACGACTCGCCGAAATGCCAGTAGAGGTGCCAGACATAATCGCGCCATCCCATGATTTGACGAATGAAACCTTCAACTGAGTTGATTGGAGCTTTTCCCGCACGAAACGCCGCTTCGGCAGCCTGCACCACTTCTAGAGGGTCAAGCAGCCCAAGATTTAGTGGCACGCTCAACAGCGAGTGGCTCATTGCCCAGTCGTCAGCCAGCGCTGCGTCTTCCCATGGCCCAAAGCTTGGCAGGCGATGATCAATGAAGTGGTCTAAAGCAGCAAGGGCCTCTTCGCGAGTTGCAGCAAATAGGCGTGGGCCTTCGGTTCCGGTCAGATTGATTAGACCTGCTTGCTGCCAGCTGCGCAGATCGGCACGAACTTGCGCATCGATCTCATCTTCCACAGGCCACCAGGGGTCGGCAACACCAAGCTTCGCCTGTTTTTTTGGCGCGGGTTCGCGGTTTTCATGATCAAAATTCCATTGTCCGCCGGCAGGCTCCGCATCATCCATCAATATCGAATGTTTTTGTCGCGACCAGCGATAAAAATCTTCAAGCAGTAGCCGTTTTCCTGCTTTGCCGACCACCCAGTTTTGAAATTCAATTTCGTCGGTCACGAAACCACGGCTGGGCAAAGTTTTGATTTGGTCGGATTCAACTAATTTTCGAAAACCGTAGGAGGTTGGGTTGATGGCAACGAAGTTTTGCTCAGGCAGTGATGCCAAAAACTCGCGATAGCCGTCGGATTGAATCAAAGTAACTCGATTCGACTCTGCTGCCCGGTGGCGAATAGCCGAAAGGATCAGCTGAGCCTTGGCCCAATGGTAATTGTGCGCCTTCAGCCGACCGAGGCTTTCGACCAATGTGATTTCGCCGCCCAGGTCGAAATGCGGCCCTAATTGGTCAGCAAATAGAAGTTGGCGCACGCAGATTGCAAGCCGAGTTTGGCTTAGGTTATTCCGCTAAACCCAAGCCCCGAGCAGCAACCCCATCAGAGTTAAGCCAATAATGTCTTGACCCACCTCGAGAATCCAGATGCGTAAGCCCTGTTGGCCGAACAGCCGATGCGAAACCGAAGTAGCGGCACCAATTCCAAAACCGAGCAGAGCACCAACCAGGGCGCCATCTAACGGTGTCGACACTTCTAGGGCTTGTAGCACCAAGGCCAATGTGATTGCCTGAGCGAACGCTGCAAGAAAGGTAATTGAAAACACCTTGGCCATGCCATCGCTGCCTGGTTGCTGATTTGGGTCTTTGCCCATCAACTTCCACCAAATAGGGAAAAATGTTTTGGGGCCGAACCAAATTGCCCCAACCGTAATTTGGATCAGACCTGCAACAAAAACAGCTAACCAATTCAATTCACCGAACATTTTGATCTCCTAGAGCTCTTTGGCTAAAAACTTCTCAAGATTGTCCAGATAACTTTCCATACCTTCGCGAGAGGCTTCAGCTTGCTCTGCGGGCATTTCACCGAACTGGGTAAATCGAACCCAACTGCTTTCGCCGCGATCTTCAAAATCGAGCACAATTATGTGGGATTCAGCCTCATCACTTCGTGCGATAAATTCCGCTTCATCTTGGCTGTAGCACAATGTGTGGACGAGCTTTTGTTGAAACTTAACTTCGCTGTACCTGCCCCAGAAATAAGCATTGAAGCCGTTTGCCGAAACATCGACTCCAATTGCCCACCGACCGCCAACCTCGGTTTCAGAAACCGCAGAGCCAGGTACCACGCTCAAAAATGTTGGACTGTACCACTGTTCTAACTGCTGCGCGTCTGCCCAAGCCTGCCAGAGCGACTCTATGCCTACCGGAAATTCCCTTTCCACGAAATACAGAGGGTTATTCACGTGACTCCTACCTTCAAACTCATCTGAGTCTATTTGCCTCACCGCTGTGAATATGTTTCAAAGAATCGGCATACCTTGTATCTCTTGGTCGCATGTAGAGACGCTACCGCGAAAACATAGACTCAATTTGTTTTCGACGAAGAGGGCAAGATTATGGCAGCAACGAATTTGGGGAGCACCACGACTACCAAAATTACAAACTTTCCTCTAAACGCTTGGTATGTCGCAGCTTGGGATTATGAGCTAACTCGAAACCCGATAGCCAGAACTATTTGCGAAAAGCCACTTGCACTTTATCGAACCGAATCTGGAAAACCCGTTGCCCTTGCCGATGCCTGCTGGCACCGCCTTGCTCCTCTATCTATGGGTAAAACCATTGGAGCCGACGGGATCCAATGCCCCTATCACGGAATCGTTTATAACTCCGCGGGTCGATGCGTTTCGATGCCTGCTCAAGAAACTCTAAATCCCAGCGCTACGGTGCCCTCATTCCCGGCAGTGCAGCGCTACCGCTATATCTGGGTGTGGCTTGGTGACCCGGCGTTGGCCGACCCTGACCTAATTCCAAATATGAGCCAGATGGATGATCCCAACTGGACTGGTGACGGAAAGACCATCCACGCCGATTGCAACTATCAACTTATAGTTGACAACTTGATGGACCTTACTCACGAAGAGTTTGTTCATGGCTCGAGTATTGGTCAAGCAGAACTGAGCGAAGCTGAGTTTGTGACTACGCATACCGAAAACTCGGTCACCGTAACGCGATGGATGAAAAACATCAATCCACCACCATTTTGGAAGAAGAACCTTCGCGATGTTTACCCTGATTACGAGGGAAAAGTTGACCGCTGGCAAATCATCCATTTTTATGCACCTTCAACAATTTGTATCGATGTTGGAGTCGCTAAAGCTGGCACGGGCGCCCCAGATGGTGATCGCAGCCAGGGAGTCAACGGGTACGTGATGAACACGATCACCCCAGAATCTGAACGCACCAGCCACTATTTTTGGTCATTCCAGCGCAACTATCGCCTCGAAAGCCAGGCCATTACCACTCAACTTAGAGAGGGCGTGACTCGAGTTTTTGGTGAGGACGAGGTAATGCTGCGTGCACAACAGGAAGCGATAGATGCAAACCCAAACTACGAGTTTTATAACTTGAATATTGATGCGGGTGGCATGTGGGTGCGGAGAATTCTTGAAAAGGCGCTTAAGGCTGAAGGTCGCTCCACTGCAACTTTCTCAACACCAGGAAACAAATAATTGGCCGCAACAAATCTTGAGGTTTGGCAAAAAGGATTGGTCGTGAAGATCGATTCGGCCGCGCCCACGATTCGAAAAATTACTCTTCGACAATCAATGCCTGTGAAGGCAGAACCCGGTTCACACATTGACCTGATTCTCAAGTCTGGGAAACAGCAGTTGCGGCGCTCGTACTCAGTGGTTAGCCAATCCCCCGATTTTGTCGAAATTACAATTGGGGTTTTGAAGACTCGCAATTCTCGTGGTGGCTCGATTGCGATGCACGAGCTCAAGGTCGGGGACGTTCTTGACATCACACAACCAATTCAAAACTTTCCTTTGCGCTACTCGGCGGAAAACTACATTTTGTTAGCTGGCGGAATTGGAATTACCGCCCTTGTCGAAATGGGTGAGGCTCTTAAACGAGCGCGGGCAAACTACCGTTTTGTCTATGTAGTCAAGAGCCGAAACTTAGCTATATTCGCGAATGATCTGGCAACGACACATGGCGATAATTTTCAACTATTTGTGGATGATGAGGCAAACGAACTCTCAGTTGAACACCTGGTCTCCAGCGCAGGCCAAGGCACCGAACTTTACATGTGCGGCCCAATCAGACTTATGGACGATGTTAGGCGAGAGTGGAAGAAACACGATCTAGACATCACAAATTTGCGCTATGAAACCTTCGGCGCCGGAGGCTGGTTTGAACCAGAGCCCTTCAAAGTTCACATAGTCGACCGAGGACTTGAGGTTATCGTCGGCGAGAACGAAAGCATGCTCGACGCCTTGGAATCGGCCGGACTCGAGGTAATGGCTGACTGCCGCAAAGGCGAATGCGGCCTATGTGAACTTCGAGTTGTGAACTCAAAGGGCAAAATCGAACATCGCGACGTCTTTTATAGTGAAGAACAGAAACATGAAGGCAGAAAAATAGCCTGCTGTGTTTCGCGCATGGTTTCCAGTGACGATAGCCCTGAAATTTCAGTAATTTTTGGCTAGCAGCAAAATGAGCTAAACGTTGAAACGGAATTCGACTACGTCGCCATCTTGCATGACGTAATCCTTTCCTTCCATGCGCACCTTTCCGGCAGCCTTAGCTTCAGCCATCGAGCCAGCCGCAACCAAGTCATTGAATGAGACAATCTCAGCTTTGATAAATCCACGTTCAAAATCGGTGTGAATTACTCCAGCTGCTGCGGGGGCCTTCCAGCCTTTGCGAATAGTCCATGCACGGGCTTCTTTTGGCCCAGCGGTCAAATAGGTCTGCAACCCAAGGGTGTCGAACCCGATGCGAGCGAGCTGGTCTAGACCCGATTCTTCTTGACCCAGTGACGCAAGCAGTTCTGCAGCCTCATCGGCAGATAGGTCGATTAGTTCTGATTCGACTTTTGCGTCTAGAAAAACGGCCTCTGCCGGGGCAACCAAATCGGCTAGCGCCTTTTTCTTGGCGGCATCGGTAAGAATGCCCTCATCTACGTTGAAAACATAGAGGATTGGCTTCGCGGTTAGTAGCCCCAGCTCTTTAATGGGCGCAAGATCGATTGTGGATGCTGACAGTGGCTTTCCGCTGTCAAGCCAGGCCTTAGCTAGGTCAATAGTTTCGAGAGCAATTGGCTCGGCCTTTTTTCCTTTGACTTCTTTTTCTACTCTTGATCGCGCCTTATCAAGGGTTTCCATGTCGGCCAGTATGAGCTCGGTGTTTATCGTCTCAATGTCGCTTTCAGCGTCAACCTTGCCGTCTACGTGAACAACATCACCGTCGGTAAACCCGCGAACCACCTGTGCGATTGCGTCAGCTTCACGAATATTTGCTAGAAATTTATTGCCCAAACCTTCGCCAACCGATGCACCTCGAACGATTCCCGCGATGTCGACGAAAGATACCGGTGCAGGCAGCAAACGCTCTGACCCAAAGATCTCTGCGAGTTTAGACAGGCGGGCGTCAGGAAGGTTCACCACACCAACGTTAGGTTCGATGGTCGCGAATGGATAGTTCGCAGCCAAAACATTGTTTTTGGTGAGTGCGTTGAAAAGGGTCGACTTGCCCACGTTTGGAAGTCCGACGATGCCGATAGTAAGAGCCACGAGAGGCAAGTCTACCTATGCCAGACTGTAGCGGTGCCTATCAACTTCACCGCAATCGATTTCGAAACGGCCAATTCGTCGCCAGCCAGCCCCTGCGCGGTTGGTCTTGTGAAGGTGGAAAATGGCAAGATTGTCGATTCGATCTCTACTCTGATTCAGCCCCCACCCCCTCACGATTGGTTCCACGAGGGCAACATCAAAGTTCACGGAATTCGCCCCAGTGATGTTATTGAGGCTGCCGACGCCTTTGAAGCACTGCAGCTAATTTTTCATTTTGCCGGCGAAGATCCATTGATAGCCCACAATGCCCCCTTTGACATGGGCGTACTGAGAGCAACGGCAACTTTGATTGACTTCAGATCGCCGGAGACTCAATACTCTTGTTCACTGTCAATAGCCAGAAAGACTTACAACCTTGATTCATATCGCCTAAATTCAGTCGCTTATGCAATTGGGCATGAAGAATTTGATCACCACGACGCACTGGCAGATGCGGATGCTTGTGCTCGAATTGTGATTCACGCTGCGGATCGTCACGGCTCAGAGTCAATGGACGAACTTCTCACAGCAACCAAACAGGTTTGGAAGGTTTTGTAGACACAGCTTCCCAAGCAAAATTTCTGTCGGATGCTGATGCGATACTTCAAACCATGGATGGAATTCTGTGGTTGTTGCTAGGGCTAGTAATTGGCGCCTCACTTGGTTATCTCTTTTCAAAAGCTAAGGCACCCCGAACGCAGTCCGCCCAAATTGATTTGGCCGCCGCCCTGGCACGTTCCGCCGAACTTCAAAATCAAATTGATCAGTTGCAACGTGAACGAACTGAGCGCGACGAGCGCGATCGTGAAGAAAATCGCCTCCTGCAAGTCTTGACTCCAGTTAAGGCTCAAATTGAACAGATGCAGCACACTGTGGCTCGCCTAGAGAAAGATCGAGTCGAGCAATTTGGCACTATCCAACAACAGTTAAAAAACGCAGTTGAAAGCGATGAGGCTTTGCGCAAGCAAACCCAGGCACTTGCCTCGGCTCTCTCTTCAAATAGCTTGAGGGGCGTTTGGGGCGAAACTCAGCTTCGAAAGCTTGTTGAGCTGGCGGGTTTGCTGAAGCACGCAGATTTTGATGAGCAATCGAGCATTACAACTAACGCCGGAGCTGGCCGTGCTGACATGGTTATTAATCTGCCTGGTGGTAAGGCACTTGCCATTGATTCGAAGGTGCCATTTAGCGCCTACCAAGAAGCCGCTGCTATTTCTGAGCTTGCCAGCCCGGAAGAACTTGCTCGCCGAGCAAAATTGCTAGACGAGCATGTGCGCGCTGTTAAAAACCACGTCGACGCCCTTGGATCCAAAGCATATTGGACCGGTCTAAACAACAGCCCAGATTTCGTTATCGCATTCGTACCAAGTGAGTCTTTGCTGTCTGCAGCATTAGATGCTGACCCGACATTACTCGAGTATGCATTTAAGAAAAATGTTGCAGTGGCCTCTCCAGTGAGCCTTTTCTCGGTGCTAAAAACTATCAATTACATCTGGCGGCAAAACGCAGATGAAAATTCGGTCAGATCGATGATCAAAATTGGTAGAGAACTCTATGAGCGTGTTGGCGTCGTCGCTAATCATGCAGACAAATTGGGCCGATCGCTGCTAGGAACCGTGAAAGATTACAACCAATTTGTATCCAGCCTCGAAACCCGACTGCTGGTATCGGCCAGAAAACTCAACGATCTAGATGAGTCACAACTGGCTGTAGATGAGATTCCAGCCCCGAAAAGCATCGAAGCCACGCCGACTTCGATCAGCGCGGCTGAGGCAATCGAGTCAAAAGACGATAAAAACGGCTGAAACACGCCTTAGAAATCAAGATTTTGTTCGGAATTCGAAGCTGATTGTTTCGCTATACTTTCGCTAGCGCTCGACAATGAAGTTTGCAGCCAAATCCCCAAAACAGAACCATTTGCTGTTCGAATTCAAGGAGTAACTTCATGTCGACGACACCTGCCTCACCGGTTGTCACCCTGACGCCTGCGCCTACCCTAGACCGCACCTATTACGTTTCTGACCTGATTGAAGGCGGAGTAAACCGCGCCGACGGTGTCGCTGAAGAATTAGCTGGCAAAGGCATCAACGTTTCTAAAGGCCTGAATCTTGTGGGCATCGCGGCACCCGGCGTTATCCCAATCGGCAATGCCGACCCTAGCGTGCTCGAGCGAACTGGGCACTCAAAAACCCTAGTTCCGCTTTGGGTCGACGGAACCCTTCGTGTTTCTACAACCATGGTTATCAAAGATGGTGCAACCACCAAGGTGAATGAAGCCCCACGACCACTGAGCGCTGAAGACTGGAAATCTGTCATCGAGCTAACTGAAAAGACCGTTCGCGAGGCAGGGGCCAAGTGGCTTGTAGTAGCCGGTGCGTTGCCAATTGACACCTCAACTGGCAAGTACGTCGATCTGCAGCCGGTCTTCGACGCAATGAAAAAGCTCGGCGTACGCGTTGCACTAGACACCTCAGGCGAACCCCTAAGTTTTTGGGCACGCCAGGGAGCTGCCAGCGTGATGAAACCAAACGCAGAAGAACTTGCGTCTGCTGTTGGTCGCACCCTGAAAAACTATGGCGACGTGATTGACGCTGCTCGCGAACTGATTGCTCACGGTGTTGAGTGCGTTCTAGCCAGCATTGGTGCCGATGGCATGATTGCGGTTACCGAGAACAACGCCTGGCACGCCAAGACTCCTCCAATCAAGGTAATCAACACGGTAGGCGCAGGCGACTCAACGCTCGCAGGGTTCCTCTCAGCGGTTGCCGCCACAACCAACGGCCCAACCCCAGAAAACTATTTCGTAGGGTTCGATGTGCCTGCAGGAGTAAAAATGGCAGTGCAGTGGGGTGCGGTTAAAGTGCAGCAACCAACTTCGGGTCTACAAAACCTCGACAACATGCCAGAGGCAGTGGTGGTAGAAAACCCAGATCGCGCTACTTTGCTCAAAGAGCCAGCCGTCGCCTAAAAACGCGGTACTCGCATGCTCAAAAGCCTGGCTTCCGCCAATCTTGAATCAAGCACAAAGGTTTGAACTTCGAATTCATCGTCAAATTCTTTGATTCCACTGGCGAGAATTCCATCTGTGACACCGGTCAAAACAAATATATAGTCGCCTCCGCTAACCAGGTCATCTAGCTCAAACTTCTTCTCTAAGTCATATCCAGCAGTTAGCGCTCTTGAAATTTGATCAGCATCTTGAGGAGCAAATCTGGTTTGCATGAAGCCACCCAAAACTTGAATCGCGCATGCAGTCACAACACCCTCTGGTGATCCCCCGAGCCCAACCAAAATATCTACGCCGGTGCCTGGGGTTGCAGCGGCAACCGCCATTGCAATGTCGCCCTCATCAAAGCGCACCCATTTGGCGCCTAGACGATGAACCTCTTGAATCAGCTCAAAGTTTCTTGGTTTATTGATTATGGCGACACCAAGCTCTGAGACCTCTTTTCCCATGGCTTCAGCGAGCGCATTCAGGTTTGCAGATAACGGAGCATCAATATCGACAACACCTCTCCCGAGCGGGCCGGTAACAATCTTTTGCATGAAGTAGACCTCAGCGGCTTCCAACATGGCGCCCCTTCGTGCAGCAGCCATTACCGAAACTGCTCCCGGAACGTTTTTCGCTGCAAGCGCCGTGCCATCAATTGGATCAACCGCGATGTCCCAATCCAACGCCTGCCCAGAGCCAATTTTCTCGCCGTTGTAGAGCATTGGGGCTTCATCTTTCTCACCCTCACCGATGACGACAATCCCTCCGAAATTTGCGCCCCTCAAGCTATCGCGCATTGCGTCTACGGCTGCACCATCCACCGCCAACTTGTCTTCGGACCCAACCAGATGCCAACAACCTGCAGCTGCAGCCACAGTTGCAGCAACAATATCTTGGGTGGGCGGGTGGGCATTGTGCAGTGACATTCGCATCCGTTCGTAAGCGCCGGGCAGCGCATCCTTGCTAACATCTTAGAAGCCCCTTCAGTTGGGCAAATTTCGCAAAGACGCGCCATTCAAAACCATCCTTAAATCAGTAGGAGCAGCTATGCCTGTTGCATCACCAGATCAGTACCTAGAGATGCTCGACCGCGCCAAGAATGGCGGCTTTGCTTACCCAGCAATCAACGTGTCGAGCTCACAGACCCTAAACGCAGCCCTTGCCGGTTTGCAGGCTGCCGGCTCAGATGGCATTATTCAGGTCACCACCGGTGGTGGCGACTACTGGTCGGGGCCGACCATCAAAAACATGGCCAGTGGTGCAGCTGCAATGGCGGCGTTTGCTCGTGAGGTCGCAAAAAACTACGGAATCACCATTGCTTTGCACACAGACCACTGTGCTAAGGATCAGCTCGACAAATTTGTGCGTCCCTTGATTGCCATTTCACAAGACCGCGTCAAGCGAGGCGAAGACCCACTATTCAACTCACACATGTGGGATGGCTCTGCAGTTCCAATGGCAGAGAACCTGACCATTGCGAAAGAAATGCTTCAGCTCACCAAGGGGATTGGCGCTGTGCTTGAAATCGAAGTCGGTGTTGTCGGCGGAGAAGAAGATGGCGTCGAAGGCGGAATGGGCGAGCACCTGTACACCACTCCAGAAGATGGCCTAGCTACCGCCGAAGCGCTTGGCCTTGGCGAGAACGGTCGCTACATGGTTGCGTTGACCTTCGGTAACGTGCACGGCGTCTACAAGCCAGGAAATGTTCAGCTTCGCCCAGAATTGCTCGGTGAAATTCAGCGCGCTGTTGGCGACAAATACGGAAAAGACAAGCCTTTCGACTTGGTCTTCCACGGCGGATCAGGTTCAACCGACGCCGAGATTGCCGAGGCAGTTCGCCACGGTGTTATCAAGATGAACATCGACACCGATCTTCAGTACGCATTTACCCGCCCGATTGCTGCTCACATGTTTACTAACTACGACGGTGTCTTGAAGGTAGATGGCGAAGTGGGCAACAAGAAGGCTTATGACCCACGCGCCTGGGGCAAGATTGGCGAGGCTGGCATGTCTGCTCGAGTTGTAGAGGCAACTAACCAGTTGGGTTCAGCCGGAAAATCGATGTCTCTGTAAACAGGTTCAACCAAAAAGGATGCCCTTGCGGGGCATCCTTTTTTGTTTTGAGAGTCAGCGCTTGGCTTTGTTGCTGGTGTCTTCACCTGCCGCTTTGAGATCTTTACGAAGTTCTTTTGGCAATGAAAATTGGACATCTTCTTCTGCAGTCTGCACCAATTGCACATTTCCGAATTCGAGCTTGGCCAGGTAATCAAGTACTTCTTCGACCAATTCTTCGGGCACAGAGGCACCTGACGAAACTCCAACTGTCTCGACGCCCTCAAACCAGGCAGGTTCAATCTCAGAGGCAAAATCAATTCGATAGGCGGCCTTTGCTCCCGCTTCTAGAGCTACTTCGACTAAGCGCACAGTGTTTGAAGAGTTTGCCGACCCGACAACCAGAACCAAATCTGCCTCGCGTCCAACTTTCTTGATTGCCACCTGGCGATTTTGAGTTGCATAGCAAATGTCATCCGAGGGTGGATTTTGCAGAGTGGGATATTTTTCTCTCAGTTGAAGCACGGTTTCCATGGTCTCATCAACCGAAAGTGTGGTCTGTGATAGCCAAATCACCTTGCTCGGGTCTTTGACTTTGACTTTATTGACGCCGTCTAATCCGTCAACCAGCTGAACCTTGTCTGGGGCCTCCCCTGCGGTTCCCTCAACCTCCTCATGACCCTCGTGGCCGATAAGCAGAATGTCGTAATCTTCTTGCGCGAATCTTTGAACTTCTCGGTGAACCTTAGTTACCAGTGGGCAGGTCGCATCGATGGTGTTAAGGCCACGGGCTGCAGCGGCAGCTACCACGGCAGGCGAAACACCGTGCGCCGAGAAAACCAAAATCGAACCTTCTGGCACTTCATCAACCTCGTCGACAAAAATTGCGCCGCGTTTTTCTAGGGTGCTGACCACATGCTTGTTGTGCACAATTTGCTTACGCACGTAAACCGGAGCACCGTAGTGGTCCAGCGCTTTTTCAACGGCGATAACCGCGCGGTCTACTCCGGCACAGTAACCTCTCGGCGAAGCGAGTAGAACTCGCTTATTAGAGCTTTCAACGGAAAGCGAGAAGGTATTCTTGATGTCAGTCACCCCTCAATGATAAACACCCGAATTGACGGATTGTGGTGGCGATTACGGAGGCGAAATGGACGACGACATTTTCGCAGCCGAATCTAAAGTTTCCACTGGTGAAAACCCATGGCCTGTATCTCGTCTTTCAGCGACTCTAAAAGAGTGGATACAGCGACTCGGATTTCTTTGGGTCGAAGGTGAGCTTGCTCAAATAAAAATTGGCCCAACCAATATGTTTGGTGAGCTAAGAGATCTTCAGCAAGAGAACAGTGTCTCGATACACGCCTGGGAACTGAGCAAAATTGCAAAAGACTTGAAGCAGGGTGACCGGGTGGTTGCCCTGATCAAGCCAGACTTTTGGCCAAAGGGCGGAAAACTCACCATGCGGGTGGTTGAAATGCGCAAGGTTGGCCTAGGCGAACTTCTCGAACGCATCGAGCGGCTTCGAGCACAGCTGGTTGCAGAGGGGCTTACCGCCATAGAGAGAAAGCAACCGCTGCCTTTTTTACCCAATTGCATCGGCTTGATCACCGGAAAAGATTCAGATGCAGAAAAAGATGTGCTGAAAAATGCTTTAGCCCGCTACCCGAATGCTCGCTTCAAGACTATTCACACGCTGGTTCAGGGTGACAAAGCTGCGCCAGAAATCATCCAGGCCATTAGGCAACTCGATGATGACCCCGAGGTAGATGTCATCATTATCGCCCGCGGTGGAGGTGCGTTTCTAGACCTATTGGTCTTTAGCGATGAGGGCTTGGTTCGCGCCGCAGCCGCCGCCAAAACACCCATAATTTCGGCCATCGGCCATGAAAATGATCGCCCCCTGTTAGACGATGTTGCAGATTGGCGGGCGGTTACCCCAACTGACGCGGGTAAAAAGGTCGTACCCGATGTTGCTGAAGAACTAGCGCTGCTGAGGCAGCTGAGCGATCGAGCGACTGGCCGAGTAGATGCCTATTTGAGAGCACAATCTGAGTTAATTTCACAAATAAGGTCAAGGCCAATGCTGTCTAACCCTTATGGTTTCGTCGAAATTCTCACCGTCGAACTCGCCACCCAGCTTGACCGTCTGCGCAATAGATTTTCGAATCAGGTTGAAAAAGCGGCACTTGAAGTTGGGCATCTCAGACAACAGGTTCGGTCACTATCGCCCCAGTCAACACTTGATCGTGGCTACTCAATAATCCAAGATTCAACCGGTGCAGTAGTAACTGACTCAACAAAGGTCGCCGCCGGCACCAAACTGAAAGCGAAGCTAGCAGTGGGCGAACTCTCAATCACTGCAGACTGACTTAAAATAGGAAAATAATGGCCGCCGAAAAATCAACCAACAGCGATATCGCCAAGCTTTCATACGAGCAAGCCCGCGACGAGCTTGTCAAAGTCGTGACCGAGCTTGAGCAGGGTGCCGCAACTCTCGAAGCCTCTCTGGCCCTCTGGGAACGCGGTGAGGCGTTAGCCGAACACTGTGAATCTTGGCTTACCGGGGCCAGACAAAAATTAGATGCTGCACTCGCCAAGAAACAGGCTGCCGAATGAGCGACGCGGCTGCGAAGCGACGAGCAAAGCAAACCATCAACAACCTGGTACTTTCGCTTATCGCCTGCCTAGGGTTCGTGTTGGTCTTGGTTTTGATTGTGCCCAGAGATGACACACCAAGACATAAAAAAGTCGACTATGTAGCGGTTGCGAAAGACGCCGAAGCGAGCTCTGCAAAAAACCTTTTCGAGCCAAAATTAGAAAACGGATGGTGGTCAAACGCAGCCCGTTGGAGCAAAGGTGCCGATGAAGTAGCCACCTGGTATTTAGGCTTAGTTGGCAGTAAAAACCAGTTCATCGGGGTGACCCAGGCTTTCGACCACAATCCAACCTGGTTGGCATTGCAAACCACCAACTACCAGCTTGATGACCAGGCCCTTGAAATTGCAGAAAATTGGATGAAGTGGCGACTAGCGCCAAACCAAAAAGGTGACCCAACCATCTGGACAATCGAGTTTGCAAACCAGGCATTCGTCTTAGAAGGAACAGCTGAACCTGCTGAATTCGCGGAAATCGCGACTCAGATCGAAGAAGAGTTTGGCAATGAGTGAGACTCGGCCGCAGACTCCGGCGGAGGCGTGGAAAGCCATTGAAGCTGGAAACAGAAGGTTTGTCACCGGCAGCCCGGCTCATCCAAGACAAGACATCGATCGCCGCGAAGACCTTGCGACCGGACAAAAGCCTTTCGCAGCACTTTTTGGCTGTGCAGACTCGCGAATTTCAGCAGAAATTATTTTTGATGTCGGCCTGGGTGACCTATTTGTGGTTCGAAATGCAGGGCAGGTTATCGCCGAAACAATCCTTGGCTCGCTTGAGTATGCCGTTGAGGTTCTCTCAGTTCCACTAATCCTGGTTTTGGGGCACGATGAATGTGGCGCGGTCAGGGCAACCATGGACCTTACCGAGGGAAAATTGCAAACCGAAGGTGAATTCATCCACAATTTGGTAGAGCGCATTCGTCCGACGGTTGAGGCGGCAAACCGGCAGGGAAAATTTGCCATCGATGATGTTACTGAACTTCACGTTCAAGACACCATCAACGAACTTCTAACCCGTAGCCAACTAATCGCAAATGCCGTGAAAAGCGGTAAATTGGCGGTTGTTGGGGCCAATTATCGGCTAGCTCTGGGAGAAATCCATCCGATTGTAATTGTCGGAAATGTCGAAACAACCGAAAGGTAAATTCAGTGGAATACCGTATTGAACACGACACCATGGGTGAAGTGAAAGTTCCTGTGAACGCTCTTTATCGCGCTCAAACTCAGCGTGCAGTAGAGAACTTTCCGATTTCAGGAACCACCCTGGAGCGCGAACACATCGCTGCGCTAGCCAGAATCAAGAAAGCCGCTGCGCTTGCAAACCAGAAGCTTGGAGTTCTCAGCGCTGAGATCGCCAACGCAATCGCAGCGTCTGCCGATGAGGTTGCAGCCGGAAACCACGATGGCGAATTTCCAGTAGACATTTTCCAGACCGGTTCTGGAACTTCTTCAAACATGAACATGAATGAGGTTCTGGCAACTCTGGCAACGGCAAAACTGGGCTCAAATGTTCACCCAAATGATCACGTGAACGCATCACAGTCCTCAAATGACGTATTTCCGACCTCGGTGCACGTCGCGGTAACGGCAGCACTGATCAATGATCTACTTCCCGCACTTGACTATTTGGCGGTCGCACTTGAGGTAAAGCGTGACCTCTGGAAAAACGTGGTCAAGGCCGGAAGAACGCACCTGATGGATGCCACGCCGGTTACGTTGGGGCAAGAGTTTGGTGGCTATGCTGCTCAGATTCGCTATGCCATTGAACGCGTTGAAGCAACCATCTCGCGCGTAGCTGAAGTGCCGCTGGGTGGCACTGCAGTAGGAACCGGAATTAACACCCCAAAGGGCTTCCCTCAGGAAGTGATTCGTCTACTTGCTGCCGAAACCAGGCTGCCCATCACCGAGGCTCGTGACCACTTTGAGGCCCAGGGTGCTCGAGATGCTCTTGTCGAGGCCTCAGGCGCCCTCAGAGTACTTGCCGTTAGCCTCACCAAAATCAACAATGACCTGCGCTGGATGGGCTCAGGCCCAAACGCTGGTCTAGCCGAACTACACATTCCTGACCTGCAGCCTGGCTCATCGATTATGCCTGGAAAAGTAAACCCGGTTGTCCCTGAGGCGGTCATGATGGTTTGCGCTCGAGTTATCGGAAACGACGCCACTACGGCTTGGGCCGGCGCGTCAGGTAATTTTGAGCTGAATGTGGCTATTCCGGTAATGGGAAATGCCCTGCTCGAATCAATTCGTCTACTATCAAACTCAATGCGCCTGTTGGCCGACAAGACTGTTACGGGTCTTGAGGCAAACGAGTCACGGTCACGAGCACTCGCCGAGTCGAGCCCGTCAATTGTTACCCCGCTGAATAAATTCATTGGCTACGAGGCTGCTGCCAAGATTGCAAAGCACTCTGTAGCCAACTCGATGACTGTGCGCGAGGCAACTATTGCTCTCGGCTATGTTGACGGAGAGAAACTAACCATGGAGCAGCTAGACAAGGCTCTAGATGTGCTGTCGATGACCAGCCCAGGGCTATAAGCCAAGGGTAAACAGACCATAAACCCAAGAAGTAGGTATGGGCCAAGAGCAATTTTCTGGCCCATGCCTGCTTTTTTGTAGAGCAGCCTAAGGGCAACCACAATTCCTGCCGCCATGGAAGCTAGAAATATGGCAATCGCAATCAGGCTAGGTTCGAACCAGCTGAGGGCCAGCGCCATCAGGGTGAGTAGTTTCACATCTCCCATACCCAGGCCCAGGTAGCGATTTGCAATCAGCGACAGCCCAAAAGTAGTTAGCGCAACAATCAATGCCACAACGAGTTGACTGTGACCCAAACTCAATGAGGCAATGATTTGCCCGGCTAGGGTAATCGGGAAACCGGGCAACACCAATCGATTTGGCAACCTGTGTTGCCGCAGATCAATAATTGCTAATGGCAGGGTGACGGACGCCAAATAAGCAGGCCCTAACCAAGCAAAAAGTTCTATCAGCACCTAAGCAGGCTAGTTAGTTTCAAGCGAACCCGCTTGAGTTTTCCACAGCTCGCTAGCTGTCTAGCAAGTCAGTAACCAAAGCAGAAATTGCTGAGCGCTCAGACCTGGTTAGGGTGATGTGCGCAAACAGGTCGTGACCCTTGAGGCTTTCAACCACCGCCGCAATTCCGTCGTGACGACCGACTCTAAGGTTGTCGCGCTGCGCTACATCGTGAGTCAGAACCACCTTGGCGTTCTGGCCAATTCTTGAAAGCACAGTGAGCAACACATTTCTTTCCAACGATTGGGCTTCGTCAACAATTACGAATGCATCGTGCAGCGACCTACCTCTGATGTGGGTCAGCGGAAGAATCTCAAGAATTCCGCGATCAACAATATGGTCGATTACCTCTTTTGAAACCAGAGCTCCCAGAGTGTCAAAAATTGCCTGCCCCCAAGGGTTCATCTTCTCGTTTTCTCCACCCGGAAGGTAACCCAGTTCTTGACCGCCGACGGCAAAAATTGGGCGGAAGACAATAATTTTTTTATGTGCTCGACGTTCCAAAACGGCCTCAAGCGCCGCACATAGAGCCATCGCAGATTTTCCAGTTCCTGCCCTACCTCCAAGCGAAACAATGCCCACATCAGAGTCGAGCAAAACATCGAGCGCTAGTCGCTGTTCGGCAGAACGACCATGAATTCCGAATGCATCGCGATCACCGCGCACCAATCGAATTTTGCCGCCGCGCTGAACCCGACCAAGTGCATGCCCGCGTTCTGAACTAATAATTAGCCCGGTGTTAACCGGTAGATCTGTCACAGCCTTGTGCTTGATTATTTCAGTGTCATAGAGATCGGAGATTTCATCAGCAGACAGAGAGATTTCGGCCGTACCCGTCCATCCTGAGTCGACAACCTGATCGTTTCGATACTCTTCGGCAGCCATGCCCAACGCCGATGCTTTGACTCGCATGGGTAAATCTTTTGACACCACGGTGACGTTTGAGCCCTCCGAAGCCAGGTTGAAAGCACACGCCAAAATGCGGCTGTCATTGTCACCCAATTGAAAACCGGCCGGCAGCACTGACTGGTCAATGTGGTTCAACTCGACCCGAAGAATACCTCCATCGCCAACCTGCATTGGAAAATCGAGTCGCTCATGTTCGATGCGCAAATCATCTAGGTGCCGCAGGGCCTGGCGAGCGTAATAACCAATCTCAGGATCGTGACGCTTCTTTTCAAGCTCGTTGATGACGATGATTGGAATTACAACTTCTTGTTCTTTGAACTTAAAGATCGCTTTCGGGTCGGATAGCAAAACCGAGGTGTCCAAAACGTATGTTTTCGTCGCCTGTTTTGCGGTCAAAGTTTTTTTAGTTGTACTAGTTTCCGACTTAGCCACCAAAGCTCCTTTGTTTGGGCTTAGCGGCAGATTACGCCTGTGCAGCGACTAAAAATAAAATGACACGCCCGAAAGAAGTTTTTGTTGCCAAGCGTTAATTTTGGATGCCACCTAAGCTCCGTAACGGCGGTGGCGTCGAGAATAGGCTCTCAAAGCGCGGAAGAAATCAACTTTTCTAAAATCTGGCCAAAGTGCTTCCTCGAAGTAAAGCTCCGCGTTACTGCTTTGCCAGAGCAAAAAGCCCGACAGGCGCTGTTCTCCTGAAGTTCTGATGATCAAATCTGGATCAGGTTGCCCAGTGGTATAGAGATGCTCAGTTATGTGCTCTTCGGAGAGGCCTGCAACCAAATCTTCAATGCTGGCACCCTGGTCGCTGTGCTTTTGCAGAATTTTGCGAACTGCATCAGCAATTTCCTGTCTTCCCCCGTAACCGATTGCAAGATTTACCCACGGCCCTGAGACACTTTTGGTCGCTTTTTCAACCCTTCGAAGTTGCGTAAGCAGTTCTTTAGGAAGCAAATCTGGGTTTCCGACCAGCCGAAGCCGCCAGCGTTTAAGTTGAGCCAGTTGGCTGGCCACTTCGCCAATTATTTTCAGAAGTTGAGCCAGTTCTTGGCTTTCGCGTCTTTGTAAATTGTCAGTCGAGAGCATGTAGAGAGTGATGTAGCCAATGCCGATTTCATCGCACCAGCTCAGGAATTCTTGAATTTTTTGAGCACCGGCCGCGTGACCATGGGCAGCCTTTGCCCCTGGTCTCCGCTCGGCCCAACGGCGATTTCCGTCGAGCATTACGGCAACGTGCTTAGGCAGGTCTGCATTCTCCAGTTCGGCCCGAATCGATCGCTCATAGATTCGGTAGAGAAAATTACGCATTCGATAAGGGTACTAAATTCAGATTAGTCTGGCCTGTATGGAAAACGAACCGCTACCCGGGCACCTACCCATTTCGCCGGGTTTTCGAGAGCCAGAAACTAAACCAACCTGGCGCGGCTGGATACACACCGGCGTTCTTCCATTTGTTATAGCCGGCGGAATCGTTTTGGTGGTGCTGGCAAATGGTGTTCCGGCGAAAATTACGGCCGGAATTTTCTTTCTAACCTCGTTCTTGCTATTCGGAAACTCCGCTCTGTACCACCGCTTCAACTGGAAGCCAAGAACCAAAATTGCACTCAAGCGCATCGACCATGCCAACATTTTTTTGCTAATAGCGGGAAGTTATACCCCGATCACCTGGCTAGCCCTGCCACAGGAAAAAGGTGTATTGCTTATGACAATAATTTGGTCTACCGCACTGTTAGGTATCGGATTTAGGGTGTTTTGGATCTCTGCACCGCGCTGGCTGTACGTTCCAATCTACATAGGCATGGGCTGGGGGGCTTTTGCCTATGTGGTTGATTTCTTCAATGCAAACGCCTGGATGATGTCGCTGATTTTGATTGGCGGTGTTTGCTACACCGTAGGAGCGGTAATTTACGGGCTAAAGCGGCCCAACCCCATTCCAGGGCATTTCGGATTTCACGAAATATTTCACAGCCTCACGGTGCTGGCATTCTTATGCCACTGGGCAGCAACCTTGCTCATCTGCCTAGAGCCTGCCCCAAATAGCTTCGGCTAGTTACCTACCTAGCTTCGATTAGGCTTAGCCGGAGGCGCAGGCCTTTCTGGCTTTTTATTTGCCTTTGGCTTAGCAGCTTTGCTGGCTGAAACCGATCCAGTTTCTTGTTCAGTTGCGAAACCTTCGGCATCCAATTTTTCCTGAATCTCTGCTCGGTAACGCACTCTTCGAACGCGTCGCACCATGTCAAAAATGATGAAAACCGCTCCGGCAGTTACTCCGAAGGTTGCAATAAATCCAATCACTCCGGGGCTGTAAAAGGTACTTGCCGGGTCGACGTCTGGTGATGGCGTTACGGCCAAGAACGAATAAACAGAAAAAGACATGTCTTAAGTATCTATCCTTAAAGACATGACCAACACTTCCGAATTGCTCTCCGAACGCTACGGCATTGGGCGCGCAACAAAACGGTCGACCAAAATTGCGCTGGTGTTTTCAGTAAGTGCGCTCACGATTGCCTTTCTAATTTGGGCTGCCATTTTTGCCATCGAAGATAGCGCTCGTTTAAAACCTGAAACAAAGAGTTACCAAATAACTTCACCGAATTCAGCGCAGGTTGAATTTTCACTAACCCTGCCGGCTGCCTCATCCGGGGGCGCAGTTTGTGCGGTCGAGGTGCTGGCATCCGATTATTCGGTCGTCGGGTATCGGGAATACGAAATTCCCAACCCCGGGGGAACTTTTCTAGTAGACGTTGCAACGACCAAACCCGGCGTCACCGGCTTGGTTGAAGAGTGCTGGAACAAATAAACTGTACGAATTATGTCTGAACATGCTGCTACCTGGCTTACCCAAGAGGCCTACGATCGACTCTCGTCTGAGCTTGAATACCTGCTGACTGTAGCTCGTGCCGATATTGCCAAACGCATTCAAGAGGCTCGCGAAGAGGGAGACTTGAAAGAGAACGGCGGCTACCACGCTGCCAAAGAAGAACAGGGCAAAATCGAAGCGCGAATCAACCGCCTCGAAGAAATCTTGGCAAACTCAGTGGTTGGTGAGGTTCGCGAATCTAACGGTGTTGTAGAGCAGGGAATGGTTGTAAAACTGACCATGAATGGTTCTGAGCTCGAGTTTCTGCTGGGCAGCGCTGAAATCGCCGAAGGAAGCGACATCGAGGTTTACTCCCCTGACAGCCCAATCGGACAGGTAATTAAGGGCGCGAAAATCGGCGACAAAGTAACTTTCTTCGCCCCTAACGGCAAAGAGCGAGAGATCGAAATTCTCGAAGTTAAGAACTTCGCCGGTCAGTAACTCGAAACTAATCAAGCACCAAAGGCGAATTAATTTGGTTTGTCGCTGACGTTTTTAGCCTTCAGCCCCGCAGCTTTTAGAGCCGCAAACACCCGCTGGCGGTGTTCATGCCCCATAGTTTCTACTGAAACCTGCAGCTCAACTTCACTGATATCAAGCCCCTTGCCGTGCCTGGTGTGAAGCACCTCTACAACATTGCCTTGAGCAGATGCGATTGCATCTGCAGTCTTAACTAGCTGACCAGGGCGATCTGGAAGCATGACAGAAATACTGGTGACCCGTTCTGCAATTTCAAGACCGTGTCCAATCACCTTCTGCAGAAGTAGTGGATCAATGTTGCCCCCGGAAAGCACAGCAACGGTTTTACCCTTGGGCTTTACCTTGCCAAACATCAGAGCAGCTACTGCCACTGCACCGGCTGGCTCAACCACCTGTTTCGATCTTTCAAGCAGTGCAACTATGGCAGAGGCAATCTGGCTGTCGTTTACAGTGACCACCTTGTCGATGTGCTTTTTGATTAACTCAAACGGGATGGCGCCTGGCTTAGCCACAGCAATACCGTCAGCAATGGTCGGTTTGGTAGCTATTTGCGTGGGGCTACCTGCCTTGAGTGAAGTCACGTACGAAGCAGCATTTTCACTTTGCACACCGATAATTTGGACTTTTCTACCCTGAGCCTTCGCCGAAAGTTTTGCAGCGACAGCTACACCAGCGGCTAAGCCTCCACCTCCGATTGCAACCAGAATGGTTTGCACATCGGGAAGCTGGTCGAAGATTTCAATACCGACTGTGCCCTGCCCAGTAACAACATCGAGGTGATCGTAAGGCGGGATGAATATTGCGCCCTTTTTAGCAGCGTACTCTTGGGCAGCCCTAAGGGTTTCAGCAAATACAGCTCCCTCAAGAACAACTTCAGCACCGTAGTTAGTTGTGGCCTGAAACTTGGGCAGCGAAGCACCCACCGGCATAAAAATAGTGGCCTTGATTCCCAGGCGTTTTGCGGCCAGAGCAACTCCCTGAGCGTGATTACCAGCAGATGCGGCAACAACTCCGCGCTTACGCTCATCCTTGGTTAGTTTGCTAATTCGGTTGTACGCGCCGCGAAGTTTGTAGGCACCAGTTCGCTGCAGGTTTTCAGCCTTGAGAAAAACTTCTTGCCCAACAAGTTCGCTCAGAAAGTAGCTGCTCAACATCGGTGTTTCAATAGCAACAGCACGAACATTATCGAGCGCTGCTTTGAAATCGGCCAATTCGGGGGCCGTCACCGTTGTCTTAGTCATAAGACAAAAGTTTAGTCAGGCTAAAAGCTAGAACCGATTTGTCGCAGTCGTGCCACGCGGTCAGGAATTGGTGGGTGAGTAGAAAACAGGCGCTCTACCACTCCTGGCTTGATTGGATCGTTGATGTACATGTGCGCCATTGACGAGCTCGCCCGCCTCATTGGCCTTCCGTACTGGCCCAGCTTTTCTAGAGCGCTGGCGAGCCCTTCAGGGTATCTGGTGGTGTGTGCGCCGGTTGCATCAGCCAAATATTCACGCTGCCTGGAAACTGCTGCCGAAACTAGGGGGCCGATCAGCCAGGCCACTACACTCGCCACGACACCAATCAGGATAAGAGCGACACCGAGCCCATTGTCGTTATTGCGACGATCCGAAGCGCCCGAGAAAAATGCAGCTCTAATGGCCATGTCCGCGAGAATGCCGATTGCGCTGACTAGGCCGAAAACGATGGTCGATACCCGAATATCGTAATTTTTGACGTGACCAAGTTCATGCGCCATGACCCCTTCAAGTTCTTTATCATCCATGATTGCCAGCAATCCGGTTGTCGCCGCAACGATGGCATGCTTGGGGTCGCGTCCGGTGGCAAACGCGTTGGGCGCCTCATCTGGAATTACATATACCTTGGGCATCGGCATACCTTCGGTGATGGCTAGATTTTCTACAATTCGCCAAAGTCTCGGGTTATCCGATTTTTCAATTGGGACCGCTCCACTCATAGCCACTGCCAGCGAACCCGCAACGTAATACTGGAAGAGTGCGTAGAGAGCAACGAAGCCGATGATAAACCAGGTCGACGAGCCATTACCGCTGGCCTCGCCCCACCAGTAGGCAAGGGCTCCAATCAAGAGCACAAAGCCAGCAATAATGACCACTGTGTTGCGCTTATTGGCGGCGATAGCCGAATACATTTTCTAACCTCTGTTTAGAACTTGACCTGAGGTGGTTCTGAAATTGCAGCCAGATCGGCAACCTCAAAAAACTCTCGCTCTTTGAACCCTAGAGAACGCACAAAAAGTGTCTGTGGGAATTGCTTGATTTTGGTGTTAATTTCGCGCACTCCTCCGTTATAAAAACGACGTGCAGCCATAATTTTGTCTTCGGTGTCACTTAGTTCCTGCTGCAGACCTAAAAAGTTCTGGCTAGCCTGCAACTGAGGGTAGGCCTCTGCAACCGCAAACAGCGACTTCATGGCGCTGTGGAAGCCATTTTCAGCTTGTGCGGCAGCGGCAGGGTGAGCCAGGTTTTCTGGAGCAATGGTGGATGCTCGAGCTTTGGTTACCGCATCAAAAACTTCACGTTCATGCGAGGCATAACCCTTAACGGTTTCTACCAAGGTCGGAATTAGGTCGGCTCGACGTTTCAGCTGAACTGTGATGTCACTCCAGGCTTCATCAACCCTGACGTTGAGACGAACCAGGCCGTTGTAGGTAGACCAAAGATAAATGCCGATGATGGCAATAACTGCGATAACGATGATGAGGGTGATGTCCATAGCGACAATGTTAAGCGTTAGCCACCCAAAAACAGGCTGGATTCAGCAAACATTCAGATAGAGGGAATTCATGGTGCCCCGTGTCGGACTCGAACCGACACTGTGACGATTTTAAGTCGTCTGCCTCTGCCATTGGGCTAACGGGGCAGGCGCCACATAGCGCCTATGAAAACGGGCACTGAGTGTGCCCGCATCCAATTTTTTATTTGCTACTTCTTAGGTCGTGCAGCGTAGGTCTCGAATGCCAAACGAGGTGACTTGGTTGCTTCGATTGAAACGATGTCGCGGCGGAGCAAAAAGTTCCAAACCCAACCTGCGAAAACACGAATTTTGCGTTCCCACATTGGCATTGCTAGGCCGTGATAGCCACGGTGCATGAACCAGGCCAGCAAACCCTTGACTGCGAGTTTTTTGT
>JBEGRV010000003.1:0-70660 GCA_041180285.1 Actinomycetota bacterium | reverse complement strand
TTAAGGCGGCAGCCAATTGGGTGGTTAAAAAATAAAAAAAGAGGGACCTTGCGGTCCCTCTTTTTTTGCTTGAAATTTACTTAGCCGCAGGCTTCTTAACAGCAGTGGCCTTGGCGGCTGGCTTAGCCGCAGTTTTAGCAGCTGGCTTAGCAGTTGCCTTGGCGGCTGGCTTAGCCGCAGTTTTAGCAGCTGGCTTAGCAGTTGCCTTGGCGGCTGGCTTAGCCGCAGTTTTAGCAGCTGGCTTAGCAGTTGCCTTGGCGGCTGGCTTAGCCGCAGGCTTCTTAGCAGCGCTTGCCTTAGCAGCAGGCTTGGCAGCAGTCGCCTTAGCAGCCGGCTTGGCTGTAGTTTTAGCTGCAGGCTTCTTAGCAGCAGTCGCTTTAGCAGCCGGCTTTGCAGCCTTTGCAGTGGTTTTGGCAGCAGTGTTTGCCGCCTTCTTAACTGCAGTTCCTGCAGTCTTGGTTGCCTTGGTAGCAGTCTTGCTGGCGGTACGCACGGCAGTAGTTGCTTTCTTCTCAACAACCTTTGCGGTGGTTGCAACTTTTTTCTCTACAACTGCAACGGTTTTGTCGACCTTTTTTTCTAGCTCGGCAGCAGCTTTTGCGGCCTCGTCGACAACTTCAGCGGCTAGTTTGCCTGCGTCTTTTGCAATGGTCTTTGCGTTCTTGGTGAAAAGTTTTTTAGCGGTATCAAAAATGCCCATGGGTATACTTCCTGAAATCGGGGATATCTAAACTTTAGCGCTAACTCTGCTGATAGCTAAGAACTTGTAGTTTGAATTAAGAAGTTCAGAATCCGTTGGATCGGCGTCTAGCCAAAATTTCATCCAGGTTGACATCGACTTTTTTAGGTTGCATTTGAACGACCTCAGCGATTTCTACCTGCTCAACCTGAACTAAAGATTGTTTAGGGCTAGGCAAATCGACAGGGACCCAGCCTCGTAAATCCGACAAAGACTCGACAGCTACCGCGACGGGTGTGGGCATGGTTGAAGGTCGTTTTATCTTGTTCATCTCTAGCATGAGAACGCCAAGTGTCTGTGCAGATTTTAGAGCCAAACCTGCAGAGGATGCAGCGAAAACCAAAAGAATTGACGACGATAAGATTTTGGCTTCAGTACTCAACTGGGCGAATAGGGTCAACGCAATTCCAAACATTGCCAAAGTAAAAACACCCGCGAATAGATTGCGCGTTCTGCGCAACCGGTCAATTCTTGAGGCCTTGGTGATTACCTGTGAAGTTGAGACTCGGTGCTTTTTATTGGCTCGGATTTCAGCTTGAAGACCTCTTATTTCAGCTCTGCGAGTCTCTTTTTGCTCGCTTCGCCTTACCCAAGAAGGCACAAAGACCCAAAGCCACAGTCCGGCGACTACCAAAAGCATTAGGCCACCAGCACCGTTGAAGTTCATAGTTCAAAGATATGCGCCAGGGGTTAAGACAAGAGGGATTTAATTCGGTGTGTTTAATTTTCGGACGGCAGATTCCACGGATAAGCCTGACGTGGAGTTTGATTTGAAACCCATCGGTTCATCAGACCGTTCGGAACTTCATCTTCTGTGAGCGCAAAACTGTAGTGATCTCGCCATTCTCCGTTGATGTGTATGTACCTTCGTTTGTATCCCTCATATCGAAGGCCAAGTTTTTCGACCACCCGAAGAGAAGCTTTATTTTCAGGTCGAATATCAATTTGCACCCGGTGCAGCCCAACAGTTGAGAACAAGTAATCGATCACCAAAGCGACCGCCTTGGGCATAATTCCCTGCCCGGCAAAGTCGGGCGAAATCCAGTAACCAATCGACGCCCCACTGACCGATCCGTAAAGGATATTTCCGACATTTATTTGGCCAACTACTTCCCCAGAAATTTCGATGACGAACGGTAATCCGATTTGGTCTGTCTGCTGGCGAAGTAAAGCGCGAATCTGCCGGCGAAAATCGAAACTTGCTGGGGCATCAGGGTTAGTTGCCTCCCAAGCTTTGAGCCAGGGGCGGTTCTGAGTTACCAAATACTCCAAAACTTTTGCGTCTCGCATGCGAATAAATCTGACAACGACGTCATCTTTACTCATCGAAAAGTTAGTTGGCACTTGGCTAGATTAGTGCCATGGTCGCATTTGGAATCGCTGAAGAGAAAAAACAGCTGCGCAAAAAAATACAGAGCAAACGCTCGGTTTCGAAATCACAACACAGCGATCAATTGTCAAGGCAACTTCAATCAGTTACTGAAAAATTCCGAGCCAAAGTAATCGCCTGCTATTTCACATTTGATGGAGAGCCCGATACCCGAGAATATCTGGATTGGGCCTTGAGAAGTAAATTACGCCTAATTTTGCCGCGTTCCAACAGTGACGGCTCACTCAGTTGGGTGTACTTCCTAGGCGAAGTTGAAATTGGGATTTTTGGTCAAGACGAGCCAATTGGAAAACCAGCGGAACTAAGCGAAGCTGACCTCATTTTTGCTCCCGCACTCGCTGTTGATCGAAATGGAAACCGACTCGGCAAAGGGCTTGGATACTATGACCGAAGCCTGGGCTCTGGGAGAAACGTGTTTGCTGTCGTTTTTGATGATGAAATTTTTGACCTGATTCCCCATGATGTTCACGACATCGCTGTGTCTGGTGCAGTGACTCCAACGTCGGTCCATTATTTTTCGACTAAACCTTAAAATAGAGTTATGCCGACTTACTCCTACGCTTGCAAAAACTGCGGCCACAGTTTCGACATTCAACAGTCATTTAGCGACAAGGCTCTGACCGAATGCCCAAGTTGCAAGGGCGAACTGCGAAAAGTTTTCGGAACGGTAGGGGTAACTTTCAAGGGCTCTGGTTTTTATAAAACCGATTCTGCCCCGAAATCAAATTCTTCAAACTAGCCCCAGTGCGGAGGCTTATCGCGCTTTAGCCTTTGATCATTATTTTCACTTCGATCTCCCCAGGCTACGTCTGTGTCTTCAAAAGCGCGATCAGCGTCACTGAATAATGCCTGAGGTTGTTTAGAAATGCTGAGGCCCAGTGACTCTGCAATTCGATTTGCTACGTTTTGAGGGTCTGAAAATAATTCAAAACTAAACACCCTCAGGTATTTCCAGCCCAACGCAGTCACAAACTGCGGTTCTATTGCAAACTTCTCAATGCTGTCGCTTCCGACAAGATTCCAATCGGCAAAAATGGCGGCGGCTTGTTTTCCGTAGGCGGCCACCAACGGAAGATTTCCGTAATTTGTGGCTACCCTTACTCCCAGTTTTTTCAAACGTAGGCTCAGATCGTTTAGCAAGAAATCTGGCTCTGCTGGAACCACTAATTCTGGCTCGCCCGCGGCCGATTTCAATAAATCAATTAAAAGGTCAGCACCTTGCGAAATCTTGCCTGCAGGTAATTCATCCGGCTCAAAGCAACTCACAATGGTGATTTCTTTTCTGGCGCTCACCAGCAAATTAGCAATACGCCTTGGCCCCTCAGGCGACGATAGTTGTCCAAAATTTGACAAAACAGCACCGTGAGAGGTCTTACCATAACCAAGGCTGAAAATAACTCGATCAGCAATTCGATGTGACAACTCGACCAAAGAAACAATTTCAAATTTTTCTCTGCCGTGGGCGTCAAAAAACTCTGCATGGGCACTTCTTGTCTTTATTGCTTCGGCTACTGCCGATCGAAGCCGCTCAGCGTGAACCTCGGAAGCCGATGCAACCAAAAGCGACTTCTCAGGCTGCCACTGTGCGTGATGGAAAATAAGCTCAACAGTTCGAACCAATTCGCCATCGAGGCTTTCGGTCGCACCTTCAATAGTGCTTTTTGCTCGATTGTGATCACGCACCAGCTCGAGGTTGAAATTCTTTTTACCCAGAAACTCTTCAGCGGTCGCGGTGAAATTGATCCGACCCTCATAGAACTCGCGGTTGACCATAGCGCCCAAAGCCTGCGGTGCTGTGCGATAACTACGTACCATCGCGATGGAGCCAAATTTGGCCGCAACTTCAGCGTAAAGAGATGTTTGAAAACTAGATTGCTCAGCGTCTAGAACACGAACCTCGACGTCGAAGCTCAGTGGTGCGGAAATTGCAGGATCACCAAAAGCAATTACTTGAGGTGCTTTGCTGAGCCCAAGATACTGTTCGGCAGTCGTGGTGCTTGCTGCATCAAGGGCCAACACCAAATCGAAATCGCCACAGAGAGAAAGCTTCGGGTAATAACCGGAACTGATAATTGCAGGGGCTAGTACCTTTGCCAAATTAGGCGTGGTCTGCATTATTTGCGCAACAGTTGCCTGGCCCGACCGAAGAACTTCTTTCAACGATTTGGCCTGATCAGGATGAGCTGCAATCGAGTTTTGCCACTCTGCCGCTTGGGCCAGAAGTAACTCATTCTTTGAATTGGCTAACTGCCTTTGGTAGTAAAGGCCTAATTCATTTTCAGCTTGCTCACGCTGATCGAAATCGACAATTGGGCCAGCGCCTTCGTCTCTAATAAGTTCTTCGAGAACAGATTGCCACCAGGTAAGTTCAAACTCGGCTGCTACCTCATCTGAACTTGCCACATGCAGCCGAGCCAGTTCCCGTGAAAGTGAGCTGAGACCGGCATTTTTCAATCGCTGTTGCACTAAAAGGCGCTCTGCAAAACCGTCGAGTGCCGATTGGTCTTCTGCGAGAGACTCAAGAATTCGAGCCAACTCGGGAAGAGTCAGCTGGCTAAGTTCTTTTCTCTCGACCTCAGGGTCAAGGTGCTTTTGCAGAATTTCCAGGTCTGACAGGAAAGCCTGGTACGCGACCTGGGCGTCTGCAATACCTAGTGGAACGGACGGAGGGATCGGACTCTGACAAAGCTGGGCCCAGGCCATTCGTTGCGAATCAATTTCGTTCAGGGCCGCATGTAAGTCGCTTACTCCCATTCCCGGTCGCAAGTATTCTCTTGCCAGCTTCTTTAAGCGACGGCGATTGCCCCCAGAGATAGCGGGTCGCTCAGCGCGAGGCACGCCCTTACGAGGTGCGGTGGCAGCAATCAGTTCGGTTAGCGGGCGGTCGAAAACATCGGCGACAAAACGATCGAGAGTCTCTCGAATTCCAATGAACAACCTGAGATACTCGCCCCATTGGGCAACAGATTCAGCTGGCTTGAAGTTTGAGCGGGCGGTGAACTCATCCATTACCACCGTTAGCCTTGGTAGTGCCTCTGCAGAAAGTCGCTTCACCAACTGAACTACTCTCTCAACCTCTACTGGGCTTTCGAACTGGGCTCCAAACCAGGCAGAATCTTGAGGACCAAACCGGTACTCCCCTAATTCGAGTGCTTGATTTAGATCAGCCATCGCCGCTTCAAGTAGTTCCCGGTGCTGAAGCCGATCAGCCGAAATGCGCGCGGTGTTTCTGGGCGGGTTTGGGCCCGAAGAAATCGAGGCGAGTTTCATCATTGCCGTCGAAATACTGACGCCGAACCTTGGGTCTTCTTGGAAAAGAGCTCGATCATAGCGATCGATATTTTCACGTTGCAGCGACACCTCAACGGTCGAGAGTTCAATGTTTTTTGATTTTTCGTTTCGTGAAATTGCTGCAACGAGGTCTAGCCAAGCGGAGTCTGTTCTAACCGCTAATCCGGCTAGTCCGGTCTGCGCTAAGCGATCTGCAATCTCAGCTCGAGTTTGCTCTCTGTTAGCAAGCAATAAGACTCGTTTGCCGTTTCTAACCTGTTCTGCGAGAAGGTTTAAGACTGTTTGCAAATAGCCACAACCGGGAAGAGTCTCAACCGCAAAACTGGCTCCGGTTAGTGATTTCCCAATAATGCTGCGCTGAACTAGGTCTGCTGACAAGACAGTTTGCTGAGTGGAATACCTGTCAAAAGAGTCGGAGTTCGCGAATACGCCGTCAGATAAGGCTGATTTATCCAGAACAAAGTTGGGATTTTGGGCAAATTGCTGCTCTAACAGGATGGGCTCAAGTGCAAAGTTTGAAATTACCAAGATGCGCCGAAATTCGACATTTCCCAAGTTTGCGGTGAGATTTGCCAGATAGTTCAAAACTGTGACCGGCACCAGATCAGAGCTTTCGAGTTGCCTCGCAAGCAATTCGGGTTCACTAAGTCTTATTCCCAGGGAGTCTAGTTTTTGCGTTAATGCTGGGTTCACGACTGGGGCAGCTGCAAGTGATATTTCGTAGTCATCTCCTTTGCGCTGCAGCTGTAGTTTCCACCGAAGGATTGGAATCTGTTCACTAACAGAGGCGTCGGTGAATGTTGCCAAGCCGCCAATCAAAGCCAACGAATCTATGCCGTAATTTTGACTGAGTCGATCTGCACGATTCTTGATTCTTCTAGCCGCCGACAATGATCTAGAGAAGGCCAGCGGGTCACGAACCAAGTTCGACAACAGTGTTTGCTTCCCCGTGACAAATTGTGAAAAACCGCCGGGGTGACTGCGCTCAAGATCAATCTGCCCGAGCGAGCTGGGAGCAAAATTTCTCAGAGAGTTTTGCCCACCCAAGCTGCTGATTTCAGCTCTAATCCGATCCCAGTAACTAGGTTTACTTGAGTCCTCGGAGAGCAGTTGTTCAGACATAACCTAAGCCTAACTTTTAGCCTAGGTTTTGGCTGCTAGGCGCGGGCATTATGGCCCCAAAGAGCAGCTATATTTAGTTGGTTGCCAGGCTCCGTAGCTCAGTGGATAGAGCAGAGGTTTCCTAAACCTTGTGTCGTAGGTTCGATTCCTATCGGGGCCACAAATGTTTTACAAAATGCTCGATCGATATATCTACGATGTGCTCCACCATCTCCTGAGAAACACCCATCCATACGTGTTCTGACTTTGGAACAGGAACAAGATCGATAACAGCCCCGGCCCGTAAAGCATCGGCTACGAAGTTTTCGGACTGTTCGTATGGCACCATCGAGTCATCCAAACCGTGGATTACCAGCGCCGGTGGCATTGTCGAATTCAGGTATGAATTCGGGCTGGCAATTTTGAGCCAGTTCTGGTCTTTCCATCGTTCTGGGCCAAGGTTGTAGAACTCTGGAGGATACCGGCGGGCTTCACTCTGTGATTCATCGGATCCATCCATAGGTCGAACAATATTCGCCAGGTTTTTCGCTCCGTACCAATCAACGATCGCCATAATTTCGATTGGAGATGATGCCTGGGCTGAGTATTTAGGTTCGAATTCGCTGTTATCGAGCGTCAGGGCGGTAAGCCAGGCAAGATGGGCACCTGCAGACTCACCCCACAAACCAATGTTCGAGGTAGTCAGTTGCAACTGTGATGAGTGAAAAATCAACCAGTTCAAGGCTGCTCTGAGATCTTGAACAGCTGCAGGAAATGAAGCTTCATAACCCAGTCGGTAGTCAACCGATGCAACCGCGAAACCACGGCGAACTAGCTTTTGGATCCGTTCTGTGCTCGCAATCCAGGGCGCAGAATCTCTTCGATGACCACCCGAGTATCCACCGCCATGCACCCAAACCACCAGTGGTCGCGGCTCGGTGACTGGCTCGTTCGAAACATAGAGATCTAACTCAAGTGGCCGAAAACCTGGCACCAATGAATATCTGACGTCGTATCTAATAAGCCCGTCGGAGGTTGATACTGGCATAGGTACCGGATGGAATGTTGGGGGAACATATTCAGTAGGCAATGGCATAGGTCTAAATCTCAATCGAGGCTAAGTCACTTGGTGCAAAGAATTCTCCGACATAGCCAGCCTCTGCTCGTCTAGATTCAGCGGCGGCAAGGTAATTTTCTTCAGGCTGAGGAATCGGTGTGTAGTGGCAAAATACAATTTTCTTCGCACCGGTTTGAGCCCCGATAAAGGCCAATCGCTCTATATCGGTGTGAGCCTCGAAAAGGTGCTTCGCCAATTCAACACCTCGATCACCAGGAAGCGTGGCCGCCAACTTTTCGACCTGATGATTATCTTGGACCTCGTGCACCAAGACATCGCAGTTTTGTGCCAACGTCATAAGCTCTGGGTCTTCGCCGGCAACGTCACCTGAGAAAACGGCGGTTCTTCCGGTCGACTTGATGGTGAATCTGTATGCAAGCGGTTGGGTCAATTCAGGCCCGTGGAAAATTTCAGTTGATTCGACTAAGACCAGCTCATCTTCGTAGACAACCTGAATTCCCGATTCCATTCGTGGTACGTCAACTGCCACATGCTTCGGAAAGGTTCCGAAGCCGCCGCCAAGCTCAAAATTTGTGATTTCTTGATTGAAGGTCTGGTAAAAACCATCGAGCAACCTTGAAATTTCTTGTGGGCCGACCAATTTAATCGGATGGGCAAGACTGCCGAATCTAGAAACCCAGCCGTGAAGCAACAAGGCGGGAATGCCTGAGCTGTGATCAAAGTGTCGATGGGTAATGAAAACTGCACGGAGCTGAGAGAAATTAAGCTCGGCAGCTTCAAATTGTTTTACAGTCTCGTAGCCGGCATCGATAAGGTACAAATTTTGGTCAACTTCTAGAGCGATTGCCGGTCTTGAGAATTTGAAACTAAGACGAGGCCCGCCACCGACGCCGAGCATGATAAGTCTGGTCATGGGTTGAGGCTATTGGGTAAGCCGGCCGATTGATAACTCTTGAAGAGATGCTAGGTATTAGGCGGCTTTGGCAAAGCCCAAGAAATCATTCCACTCGGGTTCGAGACGCTCGGCACCTTTTAGCAGCCAGGTAACACCGACCGGCATCTTTGGGCTGAAATTTAGTCGCCAACCTATTTCCTCGAGAGTTTTATCGCCCTTGGCGTTGTTACACCTCAAACAGCAGGCGACCAAATTTTCCCAGGTGTCTCGACCACCACGCGATTTCGGTTGAACGTGATCAATTGTGTTGGCCGATTTGGCACAGTAGGCGCAGCGATTTCCGTCGCGACGCAAGACACCTCTTCTGGTCACTGGAATAATGCGGCTGGTGGGCACCCTGACGTAACGGGCAAGTAAAATTACTGACGGAACCTCAAATTCTTCTTGGGCACTGCGAACTTTTGACTCTCGTGCCTGGGCCAAAATTGTCGCTTTTTGATTTAGCACCAGAATCAGCGCTCGCTTGAAAGAAACTACACCTAGTGGTTCGTAGCCTGCATTCAAAACTAAAGTTCGCATTCGAATCCTTTCGAAACAACCCGGACGGCTTCCGGGTATTCGGTTCGGAACACATGGGCAATAAAAAAGCGCCGCACATGGCGGCGCAAATTAGCTGCGAAAAGATTGGCGGAATTGGCCGAGATGGCGGGACGTTATTGCCTGCAGGGCTTGCAGCTCACAATGTCTCATCTCAGCTCCGTATCTTCCACGAATTCCTAGCCTTAGGTTATGACCAGACATGGATTAGACCGCTGGATAAACAAGCGTGTCGTGATGAATTTTTGATTACGAATATTGCTAGTTCGTAGCCAGTCGAACGAAGTGGATTTTGCTTGTGTAGATTGGAGCCAACTTCACGGTGTCGCCACGTCGAGGGGCGTGGTAGAAATTGCCATTTCCCGCATAGATTCCATCGTGGCTCATGTCGTTCATGATGACCAGGTCTCCCGGCAATGCGTCTTCAGGTTTCACCAAAATTCCCATTCGAGCCTGCCCATGCACACTATGCGGAAGGGCAATTCCAAATTGGGCAAATACAAAAGCCACGTATCCTGAGCAATCAAATCCGCTTGGGGTTGATCCACCGAATACATAAGGTGTGCCTACGTATTTGGCTGCAACTTTAAGAATGGTAGCTGCATCGAGCTTGCTGTAAGGCGGGTTGGCAACATAATCTTCGGCGGTCGGGCCGGTGTAGTTGCGGTAGTTGTTGAGCAACTCTTGCCTTGCGATTTCGTCTATGTCGGCGGCCTCATATTGACCACGCGCGTACTTGACGGTGTTTACAGCAGCAACGGTTAAGTTTTGAGTGTCTTCAGCTGCCGCAAGTAATGCTGCATTTGTTGTAGTGAAGCGAGACATCGCAGCGATTTCAGGGTTGAACGCGTATGCCGGCAGAGCAAAAGTGGCAAAAGTTCCCGAGGCGACTGAGAATGCCAAAGTGTTTCTGACAACGCGCAGAAAGCGGTTATTTTGGCGCCCAACTGCACGAAGTCTGAATTTTCCTGCAGAAGCCTGAGAAATCTGCCCCGCAGGTAGCTGATGAGCCATTTTCTTTTCTAGCCGACGCTGCATTCGCTTAGATTTTCGCTCAAGTTTTGCGCGCTCGGCTGCAATCACAGACTTGCGACTGCGAAGCTCGAAAGATTCGAGCACATTAATTTCAACGTCGGCGCGGTGACGACCCTTGGGCTTTTCGGCCAAATTTTCCTCCACAGTTCCGGTTACACCCTGCAGCGAAACTAATCGTTCTAAAAAATTGAGCCGCAGCTAGAGGAACTGCTCAATTTCGATTGACTCAAAGTGGATTTGAGCAACCCCTAAATTTTACCGGTTAATTACCAAGAAGGCTGAGAAAATCATCCGATTAGTGGCTATTCGAAAATAAACAGCTGTTCAGCCTGAAAGCTTGCCAAATCAAGGATTTCGTCAGTTTCTGAAACCGATACAACGACTCTCTCAAGAATAAATTCGAGTTTGAACTCGGCACCGGGAACGAATTTTGCAATCTTGAACCGCCTCATAAGTTCGATGTCAGATTGAAGGTTTTCTCCGATTCGAGCTAATTTCAAGACATTCTGAGACGCGATTGCTCGGGGAATATCGCTAAGCGCTACCACTGCTTGTTGCGAGGTTGATTCAGTTAGCCCAAGTTTTGCAAGACCTGGAATCGGGTTACCGAAAGGCGAGTGACTCTTGTTTTCTAGCTGCGCAAGTAATTTTTGCTCGACTTGGTCCGAGATTACGTGCTCCCACTTACAAGCCTCCTCGTGAAGATCTTCCCAATCTAGCTTCAAGACATCAAGCAAAAAACATTCTGCAATTCTGTGCTTCCTAAGTACCGCAGTTGCTTGTTCCCTGCCCGTCGGAGTTAGCTCAATTTGTTTATTGTCGCCAAGCTCAAGCAGGCCATTTTTTTGCATTCGAGCAACGGTTTCTGAAACGGTTGGCCCGGATTGGTCAAGCCGCTCGACGATTCTGGCTCGTTTGGGAACCTGGCCTTCTTCTTCAAGCTCGAGAATGATGCGCAAATACATCTCGGTGGTATCGATTAGATCTGTCATCACGCCCCAAAAAAAATTCAGTGAAAGCCCAAGTAAACTTCTCACATGCCTGAAATCATTATCCCTGCTGAATTCATCCCTTCCGACGGTCGTTTTGGTTGTGGCCCATCGAGACTGCGTAACGAGCAGATCGCTGCCTTCGCTACTACCGGCGCAAAACTCATGGGAACTTCGCACCGTCAGGCACCGGTGAAGAACCTAGTGAAGTCGGTTCAAGAGGGATTACTTGAGCTGTTTCACAACCCTGCAGGGTACGAAATTGTTTTAGGAAACGGTGGTTCAACCGCTTTTTGGGATGCTGCGGCGTTCTCTCTAATCGAGAAAAAAGCCCAAAATTTGGTGCACGGCGAGTTTGGTGCAAAATTCGCCTCATCGCTTACCAACCCCTGGCTAGACAAGCCCACCGTAATCAACGGCGAGCCGGGTTCAAGACTCTGGCTGCAGGCCGAATCTGGAGTAGATTCTTACGCCTACGCCCAAAACGAAACCTCAACCGGAGTGGTTAGCCCGGTAGAGCGAGTCTCTGGAGCAGACGCTGGGGCGTTGTTTTTCACGGACGCGACATCAGCCGCGGGTGGAATTGATTTTGACCCTCTAAACACCGATGTTTACTACTTTGCCCCCCAAAAAAACTTTGCCTCAGACGGTGGCCTGTGGTTTGCCCTGATGTCGCCCGCTGCACTTGAAAGAGCCGAAAAAATCGCTGCCAGCGACCGCTACATCCCTGAGTTTCTGAGTGTAAAAACTGCCATCGACAATTCTCGAGCCAACCAGACCTTAAACACACCTGCCATTGCCACTCTTTTCTTGCTCAACGAGCAAATCAACTGGATGAATGCCAACGGTGGTTTAGCTTGGGCTGATCAACGCACCAAGGCCGCATCAGGGCACATCTACGATTGGGCAGAAGCCTCAAGTTATGCAACGCCGTTTGTGACAAACCCGGAGCATCGCTCACAAGTGGTCGTGACCATCGATTTTGATTCTGACGTTGACGCCGCCAAAATTGCTAAAACTCTTCGTGAAAATGGCATCGTCGATGTTGAACCCTACCGAAAACTCGGTCGTAACCAACTGAGAGTTGCAACTTTCACAGCAATCGAACTTGCCGACGTGCAGCAACTCACGGCAGCTATCGATTTCGTGGTTGCAGAGCTGAAGAAGTAGCCATGAAGATTCGTTTTTACCTCAGGGATTCGGAGCGAAAAGTTGATCCCGAACCGGTAAAAACTAATGTTCGAGCGGTTTTAAAAGTGGGCCTCGTGCTGTGGTCTCTTGCACTTGTAGCGTGTTTATTTTTTGCCGAAACGCTTTCTGCGTCTGAAAATTCTTGGTTTCTTACCGCTTGCAGCTACGGTATCTTGCTCGGGCTCCTTGGCCTGGTCAAGTTCCGAAACCGCTGAGACCTCAGCCTCGTCAGTTTCTTGAAAAGCTTCATCTTCGGCTAAATCTGCAGACACTACTTCTGAACCTGCCTCTACTGCAGAGTCAACAACTTCGACTTCGGTCTCATCGGTATCACTCTCTTGCTCTTCGGCTTCCTCGGCATTTTGAGCCTCAAGCTCAGCCTGGAGTGCCCGATAGTCAGCCAATCTTTCAGACCAGGGAACCCAATTAGGGGCCAAAAGAGCCGCATCCCCAGGCAGCAGCACGACCTCGGATATCGTGATGGGCGACTTTTTGTTGGCCTGAAAGAGTGTTACAGACCATCGCCAGCCGGGATAGCCCTTCTGCTTCGTTTCGAAAAAGTAACTGTTTACACCTTTACCTTCGGCAACAACTTCAAGAAATGCCCCCACCGTGTCTCGTGGGGCTACCTCCTCGGCCGCCTTTCGGGCAATGTCGATAGGCGCCTGGTCAGTAGAAGTGACCTTAGACATCTAGTTCGTCTGCAAGCCGACGAAGTAGAGCAGCAATTTTCTTGCCGTTGCTTGACTCGGGGTACTTGCCTCGCTTCAAGCCTGAACCGAGGTGATCAAGCAGGCGAATTAGATCTTCGACGATAATGGCCATTTCATCTGCAGGCTTGCGGCCCAACTTAGTTAGGCTCGGAGCTTCGAGAATTCTCAGCGACATTACCTGGGCGCCACGTTTGCCATCAACGATGCTGAACTCGACACGAGTTCCGGGGCGAATTGTAGACGTGCCAGCAGGCAAGGCACTTGCGTGAAGGAACACCTCGGCACCCTCATCGGAAGCGATGAAGCCGAAACCCTTGTCGTCATCAAAAAATTTGACTTTGCCGGTAGGCATGTGAACCTCTTTCGTAAATCCAATCCCCTAGTTTACAAGGCAAATTGAACCACAAGCCAAGGTATCCTAGAGGGATGGCTAAATCACAAAAAGACTCCTCTGGTAACCCCTCCGGAATTGCCCGTGCCGAACGAATACTGGCCTTTATGGCTATCGGAGTGATCGGCATTTCGTTACTGTCGATGTTCGTTGCACTAATCACAGCCCTTCTTGGGGTGCGCGAAAATCTAGCGATCCTGGCCCAGATTCCGCTACTTGGCCTACCGTTTGGTTTCGTGCTGGTTTTGGTTCTTTTGGTAACCAGCCTGATTCGTCGCTCCAAGGAAAATAGAGCGCTCTAATGTCTGAACTCATCGGTCTAGCCAATGCTTTTCGGCATGCGACCGATGAGCAAGTTGCTGACAATTGCCGAATTCGAGGGATCAATCCAAGTTTCGCCAAAGATTTTTTTGATCTTGCCGAAAGTTTCAGAAAACCACAGGCTATCGACTCGGCAATTTCAGCACTAACTCGTGAACAAGCTGCGAGCCTTTTCGAGGCAAAGAACGGTGCAGAACTTCCGGCCGAAAAACTTACCGATCTCGAAAGACTTTTTCTAGTTGACGCTAGCAGCGGTCAGCTCTATGAATCAGTCACTGCAGCCGTCGAGAATTTTGACGAAACTGCAACCAGAACAATCACCGTAATTGCAGATTGTCCTTATTCGAATGCAGAGCTCCTACGCGATGCTGCAGCAAATCTGTTCGAAACGTTGCTGGCACTAGATCAAATTGTGCAGCACCTGGTTGAGCACAGTGTTCGTGAAGTTGGCAAAAACAACATCGGGCTACCTGAGGTCAAAAGGTTGGCTTCTCAGCTAAATAAAAGTCAGGAAGACGCCAAGATCTACTACCAGATTGCAATCGGGATCGAGTTAGCGACTGCAGAGGGAGGCGAATGGTGGCCAAGCCCTAAGGCTGCAACTTGGCTCAAGAAATCGAGACCCCAGAAACTCGATGACTTGCTTCAATACTTTCTGAAAATACTCAAAGCGACCAGCACGAACTCCAAATTTGAGTTGCCCACCCAAACCCAACTGCATCAATGGCTCGAGCTGACTTTTCCATTCACACAGAATCGGGCCGGGCAGAGAATCAATCAAATTTGTGCGCTTGCAGAAAAAATCGGACTTAGCGCAAACGGATTTATTACTGAAAACTTTGCTGCTCTTGATTCGATGCCTAGTTCAGCAATTGCCGAGCGACTTGACCACACACTTCCTGAAGTACAAGAGAAATTTATTGTCCAAGCTGATTTGTCGATCATCACCCCAGGTCCTCTGACTCAGGAAGTCGATCAAAAACTTCGAGCCATAGCCCAAATCGAAACACTTGGATATGCTTCGTCATACCGACTTTCTCTACTGTCAATCACATCGGCTTTAGCGGCAGGGTTTGATTCGAAATCGATAACTGAATTTTTGAGTAAACACTCGAGCTCGACGGTTCCTCAGCCGGTCTCGTATTTAATTCGCGAGGCAGAGGAGAAATTTGGGCAGATCAAAGTTTCTGGAAATGAAACCACTGAAATCAGCTTTGCTTCGTCTGCGATAGCCGCTACGGTCGCGAATGACCGAGAGTTGAGACCATTCGCATTTGAACTTGCCGGCCCTGCCAGGTTGAGAAGTAGATTTCATGCCGACATTGTCTTTGAAGGTTTGCGAGATGCTGGGTTCGCGGCAGTAAGGGTCTCTGAGCAGGGGCTTCCAATCACCAATACCAGACCGAGAATTTCCAGTAGAGTTGGGCAGTCGGCAACCAGCATCGAGCTCACTATTGCTCGATTGCGCGAAGCCGACAGCAAACTGGGCGCATCTAGTGAAGGTGACGACCTTTTGCGGCAAATTCAGCTAGCGATTAAAAATAAGACTCAAATAAGGGTTGGGGTGCAGACTAGCGCCGGCCAAAAAATCGAATATCGACTTGATCCAAAGTCGGTTGCTAATGGGCGATTTAGGGGCATGGATCGCCAGGCTGACATCGAACGCACACTGCCGATCTCAAGCATCCGCTCTATTTCACTCTGCTAAAAGTTAGGCTAGATGGATGACCAGTGGCCCACTAATTGTTCAAAGTGATAAGACAGCTCTTCTAGAGGTTGATCACCCTGCAGCCGCTGACGCGCGTCACGAACTATCGGTTTTTGCCGAGCTTGAGCGGGCCCCAGAGCACATTCACACCTACCGAATTACGAAGCTAGGTCTTTGGAATGCACGTGCGGCAGGCCACGACTCAGATTTTGTATTGAATACCCTCGATAAATTCTCTAAATTTCCGGTACCCAGCTCTGTTCGAAATGACATCGTTGAAACCATGGGGCGCTACGGAAAACTTGAAATTAGAAGAGACGGCGAAGACCTTTTGCTGCACTCCGAAAACCGACCAGTACTACTTGAAGTAATTCGCCAGAAAAAAGTCAACGAACTTTTGATCGAAGTTCGCGACGAACAGAATTACAGAATTCAACCTTGGGCAAGGGGTCAAATCAAACAAGAACTTTTGAAGTTGGGCTGGCCGGCTGAAGATCTGGCTGGCTTCACCGCCGGAACCCCACACCCAATCGAACTATCCGAAAACGGATGGGCGATGCGCGACTATCAAGCAGCGGCAATTGAGAAATTCTGGGATGGCGGCTCCGGAGTGGTAGTTCTGCCGTGTGGAGCCGGAAAAACAATTGTTGGCGCCGGAACCATGGCGGTGGGAAAAACCAACACTCTGATTTTGGTTACCAATACCGTCTCAGCTCGACAATGGAAAAACGAATTAGTAAAGCGCACCACTCTCACCGAGGATGAAATCGGAGAGTATTCGGGTTCGAATAAAGAGATACTTCCGGTCACTATCGCCACCTACCAGATTCTCACTACAAAAAGAAAAGGCGAGTATGCCCATCTAGAGCTGCTGAACGCGAAAGACTGGGGGCTCGTGATCTACGACGAGGTACATCTACTGCCAGCCCCAATTTTCAAGATGACCGCAGATTTGCAGGCGCGGAGACGCCTTGGGCTCACCGCAACGCTGGTTCGAGAGGATGGCAAAGAGGGCGATGTATTTTCGCTGATTGGGCCAAAGCGTTATGACGCACCATGGAAAGATATCGAAGCACAGGGATACATTGCACCGGCCAACTGTTTTGAAGTTCGGATCGATCTTCCTGATGATGAGCGTCTTGAATACGCTGTTGCTAATCAAGATGATCGTTACCGAATTGCGGCGACTTCTGAAACCAAAATTCCGGTAATCAAACAAATTCTGCATCGACACCCGGGAGAACAAGCGCTAATCATCGGCCAGTATCTCGACCAAATTGCAGAGGTAGCATCTGCTTTGCAAATCGAATCGATTACTGGTGAAACTCCGGTGGACCGCCGTGAAGAATTATTCGATCTCTTTAGACAGGGTGCGATTAGCACTCTGGTGGTCTCGAAGGTTGCGAACTTCTCGGTAGATCTTCCAGAGGCCTCAGTTGCCATCCAAATTTCTGGATCCTATGGCTCACGGCAGGAAGAAGCTCAGCGACTCGGCCGATTGCTGCGCCCTAAGGCTGACGGTAAGTCGGCATCGTTCTATTCGCTGATTTCCCGAGACACAGTTGATCAAGATTTTGCTCAGAATCGACAGCGCTTTTTGGCGGAGCAGGGTTACAGCTACGAAATTCTGGATAGTCACAGTCTCTGAATAGAAGGCTCACAGAAATCTTTCAGGAAACGGTAAGAAACTCGAGCCATGGAAAACATCAAAGTACTGATTGTCGACGACGAGCCCAACATCCGAGACCTTCTCTCAACTAGCCTGCGGTTTGCCGGTTTTTCGGTACACGCGGTTAAGAATGGGGCTGAAGCTGTTTACGCGGCGGAAAAAGGCGCCCCCGATATCATCTTGCTTGACGTTATGTTGCCAGACATGAACGGATTTAGCGTCACCAAGAAACTGCGCTCAATGGGAATCAACTCGCCAGTGCTGTTTTTGACTGCACGAGATGAGACGCAAGACAAAGTTACGGGTCTTACCGTGGGCGGCGATGATTACATGACAAAACCTTTCAGCCTCGATGAAGTTGTCGCCCGAATTCACGCAATTCTGAGACGCACCAAAACAGTCGAGGTTGAAGATTCGGTTTTGTCCGTCGGCGAGATCACAATCAACCAAGATGCCCACGAGGTTTTCGTGAACGGCACATCGGTAGAACTGAGCCCGACCGAATACAAACTTTTGCGGTTCCTGATGTCGAATGCCAACCGCGTGCTCACCAAAGCTCAAATTCTCGACCACGTATGGGAGTACGACTTCAACGGCGAAATGGGAATTGTCGAATCTTATGTCTCTTACCTCAGGAAGAAGCTTGATCCGCTAACCACTGAGCCGCTGATACAGACAAAACGCGGTGTCGGCTACATTTACAAATCGACCAAATCGGTCGGCTAGCCGACAGGAATTAGCCCGTGACTGAGACCAAACCACCCTCGCTTTTTTTGCGGGCCTGGGAGAGCATTTCGCTTAGATCAAAGCTAACTGCACTTTCGGTTGGCCTAATCGGTTTGCTTTTGGTGGTTTCGAGCTTTGGCACAATCGCCCTGCTACGCACCTATCTACAACAAAACATCGACACCATGCTCACCGCAACAGCCCAGGCTTTGCGAGATGAAGATCCGGTGATGCTAGAAGACCGGCTCGCAACTCGCCAGCTGCAGTTACCGAGTTTGCCATCTGACTACTACATCGCCTATCTCGGTGTCGATGGCTCGTTGCTAATCGGCCTGGTTTCTTCTGCGCAACGCACGAATACAGTTCCTAATTTGGACGGTTTCGACATCAGCTTTGTGCTGTCTACCAACGGCAAGCCATTCGAGGTAGATGCCGGCGGAACAATCACCGACGAGGGGCGAGGCGATGGTTGGCGCATCATCACGGTTCCGCTCACCAGCATGCCGGGAAGTATCGTAGTTGCCCTGCCGACCGGTGGAAACAGCGCCATCATTGGGCAATATGCGGTTATCGGCGCTGGTTTTGGAATTTTACTTTTGGTGGTGAGCGGGTTAAGTATTTGGCTGACAATCACATCCGCCATCCGCCCACTTCGAGAAGTTGAACGTACCGCAGCTCTGGTTGCCAAGGGCGACATTGGGCAGCGACTCATCATCAGAGACGGAAAGACCGAAATCGCTCGCCTGAATAGGTCGCTTAATTCAATGCTCGACGGTGTCGAAACCGCAATGAAGTCGCGAAATCAAACTCTCGACCAAATGCGGCGATTCGTCGCTGACGCAAGCCATGAACTTCGCACTCCCCTGGTTTCGCTTCGTGGATACGCAGAGCTTTACCGAATGGGCGCGCTCACAAAGCCAGAGCAGGTGGCGGAAGCCATGGCAAGAATTGAAAGTGAAGCGGTGCGAATGTCGGGGCTGGTTGAAAACCTGCTCACGCTAGCTCGTCAGGATGAATCAACCGCAATTGAAAAGTCGCAGACCGATATTTTGGCCGTTGCCAGAAACGTTGCCAAAGATATCTCTGTTGCTAACTCGCACAAAAACCCAATCACCATCTGCGACTTGAGCGGGACTGAATATTCTGACCAGCAGCAGCTGGTAGTTCCGGCAAATGCCAACGGAATGCAGCAGGTACTCACCAATCTGATCAGCAATGCAGCAAGATTTTCAGATGCCGGTCAGCCAATTGAAATTGCAGTCGGTTTTGAGTCTCACTCAAAAAATTCGAAATGCATTATCGAAGTTAGGGATCACGGCGAGGGAATTCCTGAAGCCCTAAGGCAAAAGGTTTTTGAGCGTTTTTACCGTGTTGACAATTCGAGAAACAGTGAAACTGGAGGGTCAGGGCTCGGTCTCGCGATTGCCAGCTCAATTGTGCACAGACACGGCGGATCCATCAAAGCTGTCGAAACTGAAGGCGGCGGTGCCACATTCAGAATCGATTTGCCAGGGCACTAGGTTTTTCCCAAGATAGCTTTTGCGGAGACTTATCCACAAATATTGTCACCAGAGCGCTTTGGCCTTTGTTGAATGGTCAACATTAGTTCATGACCCATTTCAGCGTAGATAGCGATCAGGTATCGCTGGCCAACCAGAACATTCAAAGCACCATCGCACGAGTTGCGAGTGAACACGACACCCTTCACAGTCAGTTAACTGCCCTCCAAAACTCATGGACCGGCTTAGCATCCTCAAGCTTTCAAGAGCTAGCCCTGAGGTGGCGGCAAACCAGTGCAGCGGTAGAGACTCAGCTAGCAGAAATTGGCCAGGCTTTGCAGCAGGCAGCAAATCTGTATTCAGAAATAGAGTTGGCTAACCAGAGGCTGTTCCTTTAGTTCTTGGGCAGCAAAAGACAAAAATGGGCGGCCACCGAGGTGACCGCCCACTTGAGTTGAACTGACTAGAAGTCCATACCTCCGCCTGCTGCTGGGGCTGCAGGTGCTGCTGGCTCTGGCTTTTCAGCCACTACAGCTTCGGTGGTCAAGAACAGACCTGCAATAGATGCGGCGTTCTGCAGAGCAGAGCGAGTCACCTTCACTGGGTCGTTGATGCCTGCCTGAAGCATGTCGACATACTCTCCGGTGGCAGCGTTTAGACCCTGACCAGAAGGAAGCTGAGAAACTTTCTCTGCAACCACGCCTGCTTCGAGGCCGGCGTTGATGGCGATCTGCTTCAACGGGGCTGAAATAGCTACCTTCACAATGTTTGCGCCGGTTGCTTCATCTCCCTTTAGCTCGAGCTTTGCGAAAGCTGAAGCACCAGCCTGAAGCAATGCAACACCTCCACCAGCAACGATTCCTTCTTCAACCGCAGCCTTAGCGTTGCGCACTGCGTCTTCGATGCGGTGCTTACGCTCTTTGAGCTCAACCTCTGTTGCAGCACCGGCCTTGATTACAGCTACACCACCGGCAAGCTTGGCAAGGCGCTCCTGAAGCTTCTCGCGGTCGTAGTCGCTGTCGGTTGAATCAATCTCGCGACGAATCTGCTCTACGCGGCCGGCAATCTGCGCCTGGTCGCCAGCACCTTCAACAATCGTGGTCTCATCCTTGGTGACAACGATCTTGCGAGCGCGGCCCAATAGGTCGAGGGTTGTGTTCTCTAGCTTGAGACCCACTTCTTCGCTGATGACCTGGCCACCGGTCAAGATTGCGATGTCTTGCAACATGGCCTTTCGGCGGTCTCCGAAACCAGGAGCCTTAACAGCTACTGACTTGAAGATTCCGCGAATCTTGTTAACGATCAGGGTTGCTAGTGCTTCACCTTCAATGTCTTCGGCGATGATCAGTAGCGGCTTGTTGGCCTGAATAACCTTGTCCACAATTGGTAGCAGATCTTTGATGTTTGAGATCTTTGAGTTGGCAATTAGCACGTATGCATCTTCGAGCACGGCTTCTTGACGCTCAGGGTCGGTAACCATGTAGGCCGAGATGTAACCCTTGTCGAAGCGCATACCTTCGGTTAGCTGCAGCTCGATGCCGAAGGTGTTTGACTCTTCTACGGTTACAACACCCTCGCGACCAACTTTGTCGATTGCCTCAGCGATCAGTTCACCGATTTGCGAGTCTCCTGCAGAAATTGATGCGGTGGCTGCAATCTGCTCTTTGGTCTCAACCGGCTTTGCGTTTGCAATCAGCTGCTCGGTAACCGCAGCAACAGCCTTGTCGATACCACGCTTGAGGCTGATCGGGTCAGCACCGGCGGCAACGTTGCGAAGGCCTTCGCGAACTAGAGCCTGCGCCAAAACGGTTGCAGTTGTGGTTCCGTCACCAGCGACATCATCAGTCTTCTTGGCAACTTCCTTGACCAGCTCGGCACCGATTTTTTCGAATGGGTCGTCTAGCTCGATTTCTTTGGCAATCGACACACCATCGTTAGTGATGGTAGGAGCGCCCCACTTCTTCTCGAGTACGACGTTTCGACCGCGTGGACCGAGGGTCACCTTGACTGTGTCAGCGAGGATGTTCAAACCGCGCTCTAGGCCACGGCGGGCTTCTTCATTAAAGTGAATGATTTTTGCCATTGTGGATTCAATCTCCTGTAAGTAGTTAGCACTCGGTTGTTATGAGTGCTAATACATTTTTAGCACTCTCGGCGAGAGAGTGCAAATAACTTTTAGACACAAAAAAGCCCCGTCTGTTCAGACGAGGCTCTCCTGGGTTTTTAGTTAGCCGATGATGGTCACGGCGTCAGCCTGGGGGCCCTTGTCGCCGCTCTTAACTTCGAACTCAACGCGCTGGTTTTCTTTCAGCTCGCGGTATCCGTCGCTCTGAATGGCTGAGAAGTGAACGAAAACGTCAGCTCCGCCATCTTGAGTGATGAATCCAAAACCCTTTTCAGAGTTGAACCACTTTACGGTTCCTTGTGCCATGTGTTGCTCCTGTTACTTTTCCGCGGCTCTAGTTTTTCTTCGAACCGAGTCGCAAAAAACCAAACGCGGATGCAAAAGGTACTGCTACGACCAACTCTCACCGTAGCGTTGTTCAGCCACGTTGGCTAGCTTTTGGGCAACTGTTTATTGAAAGGTTATAACGGCTATTTTTCGATGATTTTGTAGTCAGCGCCCAAAAGCACAGTTATGGGGCCAGGGTATTCATTCGAAAGTGCCACTTGAACATCGGTTCCGAGCAGTTTGGCAACAGCTGCGGCATCCTCTAGATAGCTATCGTTAAGAGCGACCACCGAGGTGTTTGCCAGGGCGATTGGGTTTCGCTCTAGATCGACCAATTCAGCCACATCCCCGAGTTTGAAACCCGCCTGAAGCACCTGTTCACCAGCTTGCCCGACAGCCTCTGGAATGTCTGATCCATCGAGAATGGTCACTTTGGTCTCCGCGGTTGCCGAACTTCCGAAATTCAGAGATTCAGTGAACACCACGTTGTTATCGGCAATCTTGAGTCCGATGTATCCGATGGTTCCAACCACGGCAGCGACCGCGAAAATTCGGAGCCACTCGATAACTCGGTGCTTGGCCGAGCGCAATTCTCGGTGCCTACCACCGTGTTTTTCGACCAAATCGAATTCATCGACGGGGAACTTTTCTGACATGAAACCTGCTTAATAGGACTAAGACTTTATTTTAGGTGGGAGATGCTGTGAGTTATCCGGTTCGTAAATCAGATGAGCAATGGCGTTCTGAGCTCAGTGAGTTCGAGTACCACGTGCTGAGATTGGCAGGAACCGAGCGAGCCTACACGGGTGAGCTGCTCGACGAAAAACGAGTTGGCACCTTTTCGTGTCGTGGCTGTGGGTCAGAGCTATTTACCAGCGAGACCAAATTTGATTCACACTGCGGATGGCCGAGCTTCTATGAACCCAAAGACACAGATGCGGTCGAACTGATTCAAGATCTCAGTCACGGAATGGTCAGAACAGAAGTACGTTGCTCGGCTTGCGGCTGCCACCTGGGGCACGTTTTCGACGATTCCCCGCAAACGCCAACCGGCGACCGGTACTGCATCAACTCAGTGAGTCTGACCTTCAAAGAGCTGGGTTAGCTCGACTAAAAAGCTGCTGAAATAAGGATGCCGATCAGAACGGCTACTGGGATACCCATTGCCAAAATAAAACTTTGAATCGGGTTTCCGTATGCTTCGCGATTATCTTTCATGGCATTGAAAACCGAAAGTCTCGCCGATTATTCCATTTATTTGAGCCTTCTAGGGGACTCGAACCCCTAACCCCCGCATTACAAGTGCGGTGCGCTACCAATTGCGCCAAGAAGGCTTGCCGCTCTCGCGACCCCTCTAGATTACTCGTAGAGTGTGCCTAGTCTGCGTAAAGACCAGACAAATTTAGCTATAGCTTCGCAGCCTGCTGCAGCCACTGGAAGAATCGGGCTGGGCTGACCAGCTCTTCTCCGGTGGTCCAGGTGTACTGCTGGCCGTTAACAATGATGGCAGGTGTTCCCTCGACCTGAATTTCAGTTCCGGCGACCTTTTCAGTCAAAGCACGATCAGTGGCTTTCGCCACCCACGAACCAAATCGCTTTTCCTTGATGCAACTCTTGACTTCATCCTGATTTGAAATTCCGACGCCCTGTGCGGTTGCAAACAATTCATCATTGCTAGGGCCGGGGGTTCCCTCTTCAGGCTGGTTCTCAAACAGAGCCGAGTTGAAATCAAAGAGCTGAGATGGCGAGTATTCAGCAACGCAAATCGCAGCGTTGGCGGCACGAGATGAGTACTCATTTGGTGATCCGCGCCCATCCAAGAAAGAAATTGGGTGCAGCTCTAGGGTTGCGGCGCCAGTTTCAACCCAGCTGCGAATCTGAGACTGATTTGGCACCTCAAAAGCCTGGCAGACCGGGCACTGGTAGTCGACATAAAGAAGGATGTTAGGAACAGAGCCGAATTCATCACTTGGGGCGACTTCATCAGGGGTGCTAGTTGGGGTATAAACCTCTAGACCGGTGCCAATTTTGACACCGTCGTTGAACATTAGGTTTGCAGGAACAACTTCTTCTTTATTGCTTCCCGAAACCAAAACGGCAACTAGACCAGCAACGGCTGCGACAATCACCAATGCAAGTGAAGACTGAACCACAACTCGCTTGCGACGATCATTTTTCTTTTGCTGTTCACGAAGTTCTTTTGCCTTCGCGCGGGCTGCATCACGCTGCTCTGATCGAGTGGTCTTGTTGGCCATTCAAACTCCATTCATCGGGGGAAAGTCACGGTTTGATGACAGTGCCGGCGTCAAGTCTAAACGAGTCGCTTGAAATGCCATAATGGGCAAGTTGCCATGCCAAGTGGCAACACTCATTCACTACGGATCGTCCGGCACGTACCTGCCGGTGAAGGAAAATAAAATGGCATCAGTTAAGTTCGACATGGCTACCCGCCTGTACCCAGGTGGCAACCGTGCAGCAGTAGACAAACTAAACCTTGAGATCGCAGATGGCGAGTTCTTGGTCCTCGTTGGCCCATCCGGCTGCGGAAAGTCAACGTCACTTCGCATGTTGGCCGGATTAGAAGAGGTCAACGACGGCCGCATTCTGATCGGTGACCGCGACGTAACCAACGTCCCACCAAAAGACCGCGACATCGCAATGGTTTTCCAGAACTACGCGCTGTACCCACACATGACCGTGGCAGAAAACATGGGCTTTGCCCTAAAAATTGCCGGTGTTCCAAAAGAAGAACGCGCAGCTCGCGTGCTCGAAGCCGCCAAACTGCTTGACCTTGAGCCCTACCTAAGCCGCAAGCCAAAGGCCCTATCTGGTGGTCAGCGTCAGCGCGTTGCCATGGGTCGTGCAATCGTGCGCAAGCCTCAGGTCTTCCTAATGGACGAGCCGCTTTCAAACCTTGACGCCAAATTGCGCGTTCAAACCCGCACTCAGATTGCATCTTTGCAGCGTCGCCTTGGAGTAACTACCGTTTACGTGACTCACGACCAGGTTGAGGCTATGACCATGGGTGACCGAGTAGCAGTTCTCAAAGACGGCCTACTGCAGCAGGTTGCATCGCCTCAAGAGCTTTACGACCGCCCTCAGAACGTCTTCGTAGCGGGCTTCATCGGCTCACCAGCTATGAACCTCCTTCAGCTCCCAATCGTTGACGGTGGCGTCCAGTTCGGAAACACAGTGCTACCAATCGAACGTGACATTTTGTCGAAGACCAGCGCCAAAGAAATCACCGTGGGTGTTCGCCCAGAAAACCTGTCGGTTTCAAACGGCGAGGGAATCTCGGTTGATGTTGACGTTATTGAAGAGCTAGGTGCCGACGGCTACCTATACGGAACCTCACAGATTCACGGTGCGGCCCAAGAAGTTGTTGCTCGTGTTGACGGCCGTGTTCATCCACACGCCGGCGACAAGGTCACTTTGAAGGTCGAGGGTGGAATTGTTCACCTATTCGATGTTGAATCAGGTAACCGCCTGAACTAGTGAGTTCACTAAACATTACGGCTGCCACGGTAGAACCAGAGCTTCTGGATCTACCGTGGCATTTGCCTTTAGAAGACTGGCCTAGTGACAAAATTGCGGCTCTGCCTAAAGGCCTAAGCCGCCACACCGTTCGTTTCGCGCACCTCAACGACCACGTCATCGCAATCAAAGAAACGCTTCCTGAGCTGGCCAAGCGCGAATACGAAATGCTCAAGAATTTACGAGCGCTCGATGTACCTTCGGTCGAGCCTTTCGCGATTATCAATAATCGAAAAACCGAAGATGGCCAAGAGTTGCTCTCGGTGCTCATTACTCGACACCTTAAGTTTTCGCTGCCCTACCGTGCCATGTGGTCACAGGGGCTGCGACCTGAAACTGCAACCCGGCTGGTTGATGCGCTTGCACTTCTGCTGGTCAGACTGCACATAGCTGGTTTTTTCTGGGGTGACGTTTCACTCAGCAACACCCTTTTCCGGCGCGATGCAGGTGCATTTGCCGCTTATTTGGTTGATGCGGAGACAGGGCAGCTTTACGACTCAGGTTTGTCTAATGGCCAGCGCGAAAATGATCTAGAAATTGCACGGGTGAATATTGCCGGTGAACTGATGGATTTAGTGGCCAGCGGCAATGCCGCTCCCGGAGTAGACCCGGTTGCAACGAGCAATCGGATTGTCGCCAAATATCACGACCTTTGGAAAGCACTGACCAGTGTCGAGATCTTGAAGTCAAACGAAAAATGGAAAATTAGTGAACGAGTCAAGGCTCTCAACGAGCTTGGCTTCGACATTGAGGAGCTATCTATCAAGACCGATGATGAAAAATCGGTTATTAAGATTCAGCCGAAAGTAGTCGATGCGGGCCACCACACCAGAAGACTGATGAGGTTGACTGGCTTAGATGTTGAAGAAAATCAGGCCCGTCGGCTACTAAACGATCTCGATCAATATCGAATCGATCATCCGCGCCCCGGAGCCGACGAAGAGGTTCTAGCCCACGAGTGGCTTAGCAATAACTTTGAACCGGTGATTACTGCGATTCCAAAAGATTTGCACGGAAAACTTGAACCGGCCGAAATTTATCACCAGCTTCTGGAACACCGGTGGTACCTGAGCCAAAACCAAAACAGAGATGTGCCGGTGGGCGAAGCGGTGCAAAGTTACATCGAAAATGTACTAACCCATCGCAGAAATGAAGAAGCTTATCTAGCTCCGACTACCGGAGCTATCACTCTGCCCAATGCGATTCCGTCAGGCACAATTACCGTGGTCGATGACGACGAAGTTGATTGGCGAGACCTGGTCTAGCTGACCTGGTTAGCGCAGGCGTTCGCGCCGCTTTGAAACCTCGTAAAGGGTAACGCTCGCGGCAATTCCAGCGTTTAGAGACTCGGTGTGCGAGCTAATCGGGATGGATACGATGGCGTCGCAGTTCTCTGCGACCAATCGCGACAACCCTTTGCCCTCTGAACCTACAACTATGACTAGTGGCTCTGAAGCAAGTTCAAGGTTTGGCAAATCAATGTCACCTTCACCATCGAGACCAATCACAAAAAGGCCACGCTTTTTGAATTCTTTGAGGGTTGCGTTTAGGTTGGCAGCCAGCGCAACTGGAACTCGGGCGGCGGCACCGGCAGAAGTTTTCCAGGCTGCAGCAGTAACGCCAGTCGAGCGTCGCTGAGGCAAAATTACCCCTTGTCCACCAAATGCGGCCACTGAGCGAATGATGGCACCTAAATTCCTAGGGTCCGTAATTCCATCGAGAGCCACTAGCAGAGGTCTGTGCCCTCTTGAAATAACTTGGTCAAGCATTTCTTGAGGGTGCGCGTACTTGTAGGGCGGAACAGCCAAGGCGATACCTTGGTGAACCGAGTCGTAACCTGTCATTCGATCAATTTCAGGTCGCGTTACCTCGTTTACAGGTATGCCCCGTTTGTTCGCCAGGTTGATTGCTTCTTTGACGCGATCATCCATCTCGATTCGTTGGGCAATGAACATAGCAGTTGCCGGAATCTTTGCTTTGAGCGCTTCAAGTACAGAATTGCGGCCCGAAAGGGTTTCAGAGGCATCAGCTGCTTTGGCAACGGTTCTAGCATTACGCGCAGCAGCTCCTGCTGAACCTGCAGTCCTTGCTGCCGGAGCCAAGAATTCTCCGCGCTTTTGAACAACACCGGGGCGTTCTGCTGAGCGTCGCTCAGAGGCAGCTTTGGCCTTGGCAGCTTTGTGATATTTTCGGTCTTCAGCCTTAGGGGTCGGGCCTTTGCCCTCGAGTGCCTGGCGGCCGTGACCACCGGTGCCAACACGTGCGCCTTTTTTACCCTTTGCCGCGCCTGGGCGCCCTGGTTTAGCCATTAGTCAATACTCCAACTGGTTTTATCTGCCGAATCTTCGATGGAAATTCCGGCTTTTTTCAATAGATCACGAATCTGATCTGACTGGGCAAAATCTCTGTTTTGTCGAGCTTGAGCACGCTGGTCGAGAAGAGCTGCAACAAGAGGATCGAGGGCCGATGATTGAGAACTCGACTGAGATTCAAGGTTCAAACCTAGCACCTCGGCCATAGCGAGAACATTGAGAAGTAGGGATTGAGCCTGCTCGAGATTTGACTCAAGCGCTGTGTTTCCCTGTCGAACAGTATCGTGCAGAACGGCGAGCGCAGCAGGAATAGCTAAATCGTCGTTCATTGCTGCAATAAATTCAGGTGGCAGCGATTCATAAATGTCGTGAACAGCAACCACTGCCACTTGCTCTTTTGCCTTCTTCACAAAGTTTTTGATTCGAGAAAAAGCCGCGGCAGCCTCATCTAAAACACCGTCGTGATAATCAAGTACCGATCGATAATGGGCTGACCCCAAATAGTAACGAACTACCATCGGGTCTGCTGCATCAAGCAAATCGGAGGCGAAAATCGAATTACCCAGTGACTTTGACATCTTCTGCCCAGACACATTGACTAAACCGTTGTGCAACCAGTAGCGCGCAAATTTGTCACCTGCAGCAGCTGATTGAGCTAGTTCATTTTCGTGGTGCGGGAAGCGAAGATCTAACCCACCGCCATGGATGTCGAATTCGGATCCTAGATATTTGGTCGACATTGCCGAACACTCGATGTGCCAACCAGGCCTTCCCTCACCAAATTCGGTTTGCCACGAAGCGGTTTCAGGCTCATCGGACTTTCGGGCTTTCCATAGGGCAAAATCGTAGGAGTCGCGTTTACCGCGCAGCTCTGCGACATCGGTTGGCTCCATGTCGTCGATTTTCTGATTGGTCAACTCACCGTAGCGTGACCATTTTCTGGCAGCAAAATAAACATTGGCTGACCCATCGTCAGCTCGGTAGGCGTAACCAGAATCAATCAATCGACCGATTAGTGCCGACATTTCAGGGATGCTTGCGGTCGCCCGAGGTTCGTAGGTTGGCGGCAAAATGTTTAGCTGCGTATAAGCCCGGTTGAACTCAAGTTCATAACGGTATGCCAGAGCCCACCACTGTTCGTTATTGAGTTTGGCATTCTCTAGCACTTTGTCGTCAATATCGGTGACATTACGAACCAGGGTGACTTCATTTCCAGACACCATTAGCCAACGCCGCAGCTGGTCGTAAACCAGTGCTGACCTCAGATGGCCAACGTGCGGTGCCCCCTGAACTGTTGGGCCACATAGATAAATGCCGACCTGATTTGCTCGTAGCGGATGAAATTCGCGAAGCTCTTGAGCTTTCGAATCAAAAAGGTGCAGAGTCACGATGAAAGCCTATCTTCGGCAACCGCTGGAAACTTGGCAATTAGTGCTGTAGCCACCGCCGCTACACCTTCAGAATTACCGAGGAACCCAAGACCATCGGTGGTGGTTGCGCCTAACGAAACTGGAGCCTTGAGAATTTCGCTCATCGCTTTCTCAACGGCGGCCCGATTTGGGCTCACTTTGGGTCGGTTTCCAATAATTTGAACAGCAACATTCTTCACCTGGAAAGAGTGTCTCTTCAGCAGGTCAAGTGCTCCCTCAAGAAATACTTTGCCGTTAGCTCCCGCAAACTCAGGTCGATCAATTCCGAAGTTTGAACCGATATCTCCAAGACCAGCCGCTGAAAGCAAAGCGTCAACTACAGCATGACTTACCGCATCTCCATCACTGTGACCATCGAGACCTGGTTCCTCAGGCCAGAGAATTGTGCCGAGGTAAAGAGGCTTAGCGGGGTCTGCGCTGAAACGGTGCGTATCGGTGCCAATTCCGGTTCTAACGTCTCCACCGAATCTGAGTTCAGCGGCGGCAAGATCTTGAGGGGAAGTAATTTTGAAAGCGGCCTCATCGCCACTGACAAACCAAACTTTTTGACCGAGTGACTGCACCAAAGCAGCGTCATCGGTTTGGGTTAGGTCTCCAGACTTGTAGGCGGATTCAAGAAGTGAGCGCTCAAAACCCTGAGGAGTCTGGGCTGCTCGAAGCTCATCGCGGTTTACGTTTTCAATTACTAGACCATCAGCTACTCGCTTGATTGTGTCGACCACTTCAAGCGCCGGAATTACTGCTGACTTTCCCTCAGACACCGCATCAATTACTCGCTGGAAGAGCGAGACAGGCGCCAAGGCCCTTGCAGCGTCGTGTACCAAGACGATTTTGGCGGCACCAAGCACTGCGATTGCATTTGCTATTGATTCGGCACGAGTTTCGCCACCAACAACAAAACTGACTTTTACCTCTGACGGCACTAAGCCTTGAAGAAGCTCGCGCGACTCAGCCTCTGCTCCTTCAGGATGGGCAACAATCAATTGGCTGAGACGATCAAGTTTTACGATTTCGGAAGCTGCGTGCCTCAGCAGCGGCTGGCCCGCTAGATCGACATAGGCCTTTGGCTTGCCAAGGCCGAGCCTCAGGCCGCGACCAGCAGCAACCAGCACTACCGCTGTGTCGCGTGCAGTCATGCTGGGACCTAAGAGGCCAAAACTTCGTCTAGTTTCGCTGATGCTTTTTCTTCATCAGTTTTGTTAGCCAACGCCAACTCTGAAACTAGAATTTGGCGGGCTTTGGCCAACATGCGCTTCTCACCGGCCGAAAGACCACGATCTTGGTCGCGACGCCACAGATCGCGAACTACTTCAGATACTTTCGTAACATCACCTGAGGCAAGCTTTTCTAGATTTGCCTTATAGCGCCTAGACCAGTTGGTCGGCTCTTCGACAAATTCGGCGCGCAAAATGCTGTATACGTTTTGAACGCCCTTTTTGTCGATAACGTCGCGAACGCCGACCATTTCAACGTTGTCGGCTGGAACCCAAATGGTCAGCTCACCCTGAGCTACTTTGAGCTGCAGGTAAAGTTTGGTCTCGCCGCGAATTGTGCGATCTGCGACTTCAATAATTTGTGCAGCACCGTGATGCGGGTAAACAACGGTTTCGCCGACTTCAAATTTCATTAGGAAAACCCTTCCGGAAACCTCGATTTTACCACAGTGCAGCCGCTTTAAGTGGGCTAAAATAGGAGGGTTATTGCTGTCTCAGGAGGAAAATTGGCAAACCGTAAACTGGCTTCAATCGCCCTAGCAGGAGCCATTGTTCTGGGTGCAACCGGCTGCACTTTCGTAAACCCAGTTGCCTCAATGAAGGTTTACTCACCCTCCGAAGGCTCTCAAATCGACATTGAAACCGTAAAGGTACGCAATCTCGCATACGTCACCGATGGTGCTGCCAAGGGCGCCCTGGTTGGTGCTTTTGTAAACAGCGGTATGTCAGCCGCAAACGTAAGTATTCAGTACACAGATGCTGAAACCGGCGAAAAGAAGGTTGCCGAACTCGAACTTCCAGCTGCTAAAAAAGTCGCTCTCGGCACCCAATACGCAGCGCCGCTGCAGTTGAAACTTGCCGGAATCCCCGGCAGTTTGGTCACCGTTTACATTTCTGAAAACGGAGGTACCGGGCGAGAGGTTCGAATTCCAGTGCTTGACGGCACTCTGGCCGAGTACAAATCAATTCTCGATGCCATTCCGGGAGAAACAGCTCCGGTTGAAACGGCAGAGCCTGTAGTTCACGAAGAAGGAACCCACTAGCGTTCAATAAAAAGGGCCCGACTGGGCCCTTTTTTATTGCCAAAATTCGCAGCGCCTACCTTGACCGCTCGAAATTAGGCCTCGAACTTATAGCCCAGGCCTCGAACCGTAAGAATGTAGTTAGGGCGAGCGGGGTCATCCTCAATTTTTGAACGTAGTCGCTTTATGTGCACATCTAGCGTTTTGGTATCGCCGAAGTAATTTGAACCCCATACCCGATCAATAATTTGGCCTCTGGTCAGTACTCGATTCACGTTTTCCATGAGCAATTCAAGTAGCTCAAACTCTTTTAGCGGCATGCCCACTTTGGTTCCATTGACGGTGACAATGTGTCGCTCCAGATCCATTTTGACCGGACCCGCCTCAAGCAGCCCGTCTTGGTCTTGTGCCACTTTTGGCTCAGCACCGCGTCGAAGTACCGCCTTAATTCGGGCGAGCAGCTCACGGGCGGAGTAGGGCTTGGTGACATAATCGTCGGCGCCAATTTCTAGGCCAACAACCTTGTCAATCTCTGCATCTTTTGCCGTGAGCATGATGATCGGGGTGTTTGAATCTAGCCGAATCTCGCGGCAAACATCGTTACCAGACTTACCTGGAAGCATTAGGTCTAACAGAACCAAATCAGGATTAGTCGCGGCAAATTTAATAAGCGCTTCATTGCCGTCTTCTGCCTCCACGACCTCGTATCCCTCTTTTTGCAAGAGATAGACCAGTGGCTCGCGAAGCGATTGTTCATCTTCAACAACCAGAATTTTGGTCATTTATTGTCCTTTTCGTTTTGGCTAAGTTTTGCGATTGGCACTCTAAAGGTGAAAGTGGAACCGGTACCTGGTTGTGAAAAAAGCTGGACGTCACCAAGGTGTTTCAGAGCAATGTGTTTGACGATTGATAACCCCAGTCCGGTTCCGCCGGTCTGTCGAGACCTCGATGGATCGGCTCGATAAAAACGTTCAAAAATACGCTCTTGGTGCTCAGGTGCAATTCCAACGCCATTATCGGCAACCGCAATCGCTGCGACTCCGTAGCGATGGCGCAGACCGACACCTACCTGCGAACCCTCTTCTGAATAATTGATGGCATTTTCAATCAGGTTCTTAATTGCTGTTACCAGAAGCTCCCGGTCTCCGAGGGCTGATACACCTTTCGGTGAATCGACCTTTATTTTGACCTTACGGGTCTCGGAAAGCACTCGATTTCGCTCAACTGCCTCCTCAATTACAGAGGCAAGATCTACCGGTTGAGCAGTCTTGGCAACCTCAGTTCCCTGAAGCCTTGACAGCTGGATTATGTCTTGAACTAGGTGGGCAAGACGTTGAGCCTCAGAGTGCAAATCACTTGCAAATTTCTTGACCATGGCCGGCTCGTCGGCGTCAGTGAGCGCCTCGGAAAGCAATGAAATTGCCCCAATTGGGGTCTTCAATTCGTGTGAAACATTCGCGATGAAGTCGCGCCTAGTCTCGTCAAGGCGCTGAGCCTCAGTGACGTCGTCGATAACCAAGAGGACGCTGCCATCGGTGAGTAACGTAGCCCTTGCAGATACGGCTACAGCTTCCCCGGTTATTCCGGTAGCTAACTCTAATGAGGATTCGACCGGCTGCGCCGATTCTCTAGCGGAGGAAACAAGCTTCACTAGCTGCGGGTATGGGAGTGGAGCGCCAGCCTTTATCCCGAGAGTTTGCGCCTCGAGAGTGGCATGAGTGACATTGTTGACGCCGTCTAACAAAGCTCCTGATGAGGTAACGACATCAAGTAATTCCGCTGCCGTCTCGGTTTCAGTGAGGCGATTAAGTTCTTCTTCTAGATCGAGGCGCCTCGCTCGCGTAATTACGAAAACTACTAGGGCCCCAAAAACCAAACCACCAAGCGCGGTTAGAAAATATGAGGCGAATTCGTTCACAAGGTTAACTTTAGGTACGACACGAGCTAATTTTTGGCGCAGTGGCGTGAATCACTGGAATGTTAGATGCTAGTTCAGTGACAATTTGCCGGTTGTTTACCAAATGAAGCGAATCTTTACTTGCACCGCCAAACAAAGCAGGGAAATCAAATGCGCGAAGTCTTTCAATCTCAGCTGCAAGAAGTTCAGCAGCGTCTTGTCGAACTGGCTGAAGATGCCACCAGAATCATGGAGAAGGCATCCGGTGCTTTTTCAAACTCTGATGTTCAACTCGCTGATGAGGCAATTGCAATCGCCGATGCAACCGCAAACAAAGCTTTGGCCCTAGATGAACTTGTCATCAAAATTCTGGCGAAACAGTCGCCAGTTGCCCGCGATTTGAGAATTTTGGTTTCCGCTCTTCGAATCTCAGCATCGCTAGAGCGAATGGCGGCACTAGCCAGTCACGTTGCCGCCATCGCGCGCTACCGTTTTCCAGGTTCAGCCGTTCCGGCAGCCCTGAAATCTACCTTTGCTGAAATGGGCAAGCTCGACATCGAACTTGGTAAAAAAGTCGCCGAGCTACTAAAAAACACTGACGTTGATTTTGCTCGCCAAATTCAGGCTCAAGACGCAAGAGTCGACGAACTGCACCGTCATGTCTTTGATGTAGTTCTTGGCGATGACTGGAAAGAGAATGCTATGTATACCGTAGACGTCACTCTAGCCAGTCGCTATCACGAGCGATTTGCCGACCATGTGGTCGACATCTCGGCGAAGGTTAGCTACCTAACCACCGGTGAGTGGAACGATCAAGAATAACTCGACTCGGCTATTTTTTGCCTTGCGCTGCAACCGCAGCAGCACCTGCGGCGGCAGCCTCAGGGTCTAGATATTCACCGCCGGGAACGAGCGGCTTAAAGTTCTCATCGAGTTTGTAGACCAACGGAATTCCGGTTGGAATATTTAGCTCGGCAATGTCGTCGTCAGAGATACCGTCAAGGTGTTTCACCAGGGCTCGCAAAGAGTTTCCGTGCGCGGTTACCAGCACCGTCTTACCCGACTTCAGAGCTGGCTGAATGTCAGAAAGCCAGAATGGCAACATGCGCTCAAGAACGTCTTTGAGACACTCAGTTTTAGGAACATTCTCACCCAACTCGGCATAACGTTCATCGTGAGCCTGAGAGTACTGATCGTTGTCGTCAATCGGTGGGGGCGGAACGTCAAAGCTGCGACGCCAAATCTGGAACTGCTCAGAACCATATTCTGCAAGGGTTTGGGCTTTGTCTTTGCCCTGAAGAGCACCGTAGTGGCGTTCGTTGAGCCTCCAGTCGCGCTGCACGTCAATCCAAGAACGATCTGCTGCATTTAGCGCAATGTGTGCAGTGTTAATCGCACGCTTTAACTTTGAGGTGAACAATAGGTCAGGCTTCAAGCCTGATTCTTTCAGCAGCTCACCGGCGCGAGCAGCCTCGGCTCTTCCCTGGTCGCTGAGGTCAACATCAACCCATCCGGTAAATAGATTTTCTTGGTTCCAGACGCTGTTGCCGTGTCGAAGCAAAATAAGGGTGTAAGTCATGAGAACAGTTTAGTTGGACCAGCCGCAGGCCGTTTTCGGTTAGGTTAGTGGCCGTGGCAGCGAAAAAACCTGTGGGATCGGTAACCCGGGGCACAACCAATCCCAATCGCTTACGAAGAGTAGACCGATTTATTGCAGCGTTGCCTGCATTGAGAAAAAGTGACCGGCCGGTTGTAGTTGATTTGGGATATGGCGGCAGCCCAATTACCGCCATCGAGCTTCGAGATCGCCTAATAAAAATAAAACCGTCGGTGTTGGTGGTCGGAATTGAAATCGAACGTGAACGAGTCGAGCGAGGGAAACCCTTTGAAGACCTGTCGCTGCGATTTCTCCAGGGTGGTTTCGAAACCCCGCTACCAGATTCTGTCACCGCGGCAGATGTGATTCGGGCTTTTAACGTTTTGCGGCAGTATTCAGAAGACGAAGTGCCCGGCGCTTGGCAACTGATGCAATCGAGGCTAAGCGAAGATGGGCTTTTGATTGAAGGTACCTGTGACGAGCTTGGCCGTATATCTAGCTGGATAACGCTTGATCGAAACCGACCCCTTTGGTTCACGATTTCGCTAAAACTTGATGATCTCGAGCAACCAAGCAAAGTTGCTGAGCGCTTGCCAAAAGCCCTAATTCACCACAATGTTCCTGGAGAAAAAATACACAGCTTTTTACGTTCGGTTGATCAAGCATGGAGAAATAATGCCCCGCTGGCAACTTTTTCGGCTAGTCAGCGTTGGCAAGCAGCCTGCGCAGAGCTGAAGGCTGCAGGCTGGCCGGTAATTACCGATCGAAAACGAAATCGGCTCGGTGAACTGACAATCAATTGGGATGCTGTAGATCCGAGCCGCTAAACAATTGGAAGTTCAGCTCGAGCATCATCCTCAGACATGCCGCTGGCGCACAACAGATCGACCAGCATCGGCCTTAGTAGAAGCAAGACACTGGCCTCACGAAGTTGATCTGCGATTCCAAATCGTTTCGGATCTAGCTGATGGATTATGTAGACCAAATTGCGCTGTGCCTCGCGAAGTTTTGACGGTTCAGCAATTCCGGCCGCCAATAATTCAGCAGCGTCAGCAATTTGTTCGAACAGGTCAGCTAGATATGGTCTCGCTTCGCCATCCTTGACCAAAAAATCTACTCTACGCACTACGACTCGAAGGTTTCGAGTAGCCAAATCCATGCCTCGCATGAGGCGAAGCTGACCGGTCAGTTCGCCGCGATGCTTACGCAGGAAGGGTGATATTCGCGCAACTGCAACTGCACTGTCTAAGGAGAGCCGCCAGTTGTCTATTAGAGGCTGCGAGCGGCGCACTTTCACCAGCGCATCGTCGACAATTCGCTCGTCTACGTGTCTGGTTGCCATCGTGAGCGCACGCATCGAGTCGATAAACATGTCAAAAAGTTTTTGAGCATCTCGACGGGCAATGCGTCGCGGATCCCGCGGAATAATCGCGGTAAAAATAAGTGCGGTTAGACCGCCGACGATGCCGTCGATGCTTCGAACAAAAACGCCACCCTCAGGAGCATCCAAAATGTGCACCAACATGGCCTGAATTGCGACAGTCAGGGCGAAGGATGCCGAATCAGATATGAAACGAGCCGCCGTCAGGCAAATCAATAGAACCAAAGCCATTTGCCAGAGACCGCGACCAAATGCCAGCAGCAGCATTTCACTAAGTGCAATTCCCACGATCATGCCAACGGCCGTTTCGGCAACTCGACGAGGCCTGGCATCGCGGGTGAAACCAAGAGCCGTTATGGCGACAGTTACAGCCAGCAATGGTGCTGCATGGCCGAGGCCAAAATGGGCGATGCTGTAGCCGGCGAGCGCCGCCAAAATAATTTGGATGATTGGAGTGAATGACTCAACCACGCGGGTCGCAGAGTCACTCACGCTGAAATGAAATCTAGGGAGCCGACTCACTTGCGCCCGCCCATAAGCAGATTTCGCTTTGGCAATTCAGCAGTTTTTCCGGCGCTCGGGGGAACGATTATTTCTTGGCTCGCCGAAATCTCGCCGACCTCGGTCTTTACGAACAAGGTCGCATCTACAGGTGTGCTTCTGGCAATAACGGCCAAAGCTATCGGCCCCATTTCAAAATGGTGCCCGACCGATGTAATTCGACCGCGGGGCGCAGCGACATCAGCCTGGAACAGCTCGGCACCGGCCTCAGGTAAAAGGTGGCCAGACCCGTCGAGGTGCAGCATGACTAGTCGTCGGGGCGGGTGCCCTAGGTTGTGAACCTTTGCTACCGTTTCTTGGCCGCGGTAACAGCCTTTACTCAGATGGACTGCACTCGCGAGCCAATCTAACTCGTGCGGAAGCGACCGATCGTCAACCTCTGAATCAAATTCAGGACGATGCGCCGCAACCCGAAGTGCGGTCAGAGCAAGCGCTCCCGCGTTTTCGAATTCTGACTGGCCTTTTTCAAAGCCATCGTTTTCCAACAGGGCAATTTTGTAATTCCAAGGTTCGGGCTTGGCCTTTGAGTACCTAACCGAACCTGGCTTCGGCTCGGGCCAACTGTCTTGCCAAATCAGTTGCGGCCCGGTTTGGAATTCGTGTTCGCCAAAGTAGCCAAGTGCTCTATAGGCCGACGATAAATTCTCAACTTTGACCTGCATCCGAAAAATCATTTTTCTCAGCCATGCTTCGAGACTTCTAGTCGCGCTTTGTGAACTCAGCAACCAGGTTGCCTGTCCGTCTTCATAGATTTTTATGGCTTGCTCAATGTGCCCTTGCGGGTCGAGCAGTAGTGCTTCTGTGGATTGCCCGGCAGATAGGGATCGAAGATTTTGTGAAAGCAAAGAGTGCAACCAGCTAAGTCGGTCGGCTCCCTCAACGCGAATTATCGATAGCGCATCGAGCTCGACCGCTGATTTGCCATGCAGCAACGAGCGCTGCTCATCGAGTGGATTGCCAAAATGCGTTGTGACCATCTACTGGACTCGTTCAAGCCTTGCCGAAGCGTGCGGCTGCAACTCTCGATTTGGTAGTGCGATTTCCCAAACCCAAAGTAGCGCCCCCTCTACCTGACCGTAGAGCCGGGTCGAATGACGATAGGTTTTGGCAGTTTCAAAGGCCGCACCGTGTGCCGAAGCCAAATCAACTCGGGCGCCCTTGATTTTTCCGTTGTAGAGCTCGGCAACGCCACCGGGGTGAAGCGTTGAAACCTGGATGTCGAAACCGCCCTCCTGGTTGCGCAACTTCTCAAGGTCTTCGCGATTCTTTATTTCAGGCTGGCCGGTGGCCAAGATAAATCCTGGGCCGTGGTCGCCATCGTCACTCGGGCGACTTAGCCGCCAATAACCAAGTTCACTCGGCAGCAATTTGTGAGCATCTTCATCGATGAGTTCGGCGCTCGAAATGTAGGTGATGGCATTGGTGCCATCGTGGGCAAATTCAACCCGCTGGCGAAACTCTTTTTCAATTGGAAATTCGTCGGTTTCATTCTGGCGATAACTAATAACGCCGGTGCCTTCCCACTTGCCAATCAGAAAGGCAAAGGGGGTCAACTCCAGAGGAAGATCTTCTGGAAGGACAAACAACTTACTTTTGGCCCTTGAATAGCTTGTAGAGCACCAAAGCGGATACGCCAGCAATCGCCAACGACGCCAAAACCAAAAGTCCAGTAAAGAAGATTTCGAGTGCAAGAATCATGGCAAAAGTCTAACCTCTGACGATTACAAAAATGGTTGCTATCGCGAGGATTAGATAGCTGCCGCCGGCTACATAGATTAGTCGACGCACAAATCCTTCGGCTTTTTGCCGAAATAGAGCAATTGCCGAAACTGAAGCCAGTGCACCAGCAAGCAAGGCCCCGAAAGAGGCTTCAACAGATTGAGCAGACGAATTTGGACCGAGCAAAATAAAAATCGAAGAAATTGCGACGGCCATCAATATGATGACTATCTCAATCCAGTTCCGGTTCACATTGACAATCATGCCCTAAACACCAGCGGAATAAGGGTCTAAACTGTCGGTAAACAAATCGGAGTGAATTATGGCTCAACTTCTAGTTCTCGGCTATGCCGGCTCAGAAGTTCTGCCCGCCCTGTCGCTTCTTAGCCATCGGATCAGACACATCGTTGCAGAACCGGCAAGTCTGGTTAATGCGCCGGGGCACGATTTGATTTTCCTAGATGCTCGGCGTGATTTGGCAGCGGCAAAATCGTTAGCTCGAATTTTGGTCACCACCGGTACCTCAGCCCCACTGATTGTTGTGGTGAGCGAAGGCGGGCTGGCTGCGATTTCTGCCGACTGGGGAGTTAGCGACATCATCCTTGAAAATGCCGGCCCGGGAGAGATTGATGCTCGAATTCGCCTCGCGCTTGGCCGAGCAAAACTTGACGAAAAAGTCGACAAAATTCAGGCTTCCGGTGTCGTGATCGATGAGGCCAGTTACTCGGCAAAGGTGCACGGTAAGCCCCTCGACCTAACCTACAAAGAGTTCGAATTACTTCGCTTTTTGGCACAACACCCAGGCCGCGTTTTCACCCGAGAGCAGCTGCTAAGCGAAGTCTGGGGTTACGACTACTTTGGTGGCACCAGAACGGTAGACGTTCATATCAGAAGGCTGCGCGCCAAACTTGGTGATCTCGAGGCTCTAATCGGCACCGTGCGCAACGTTGGATACCGCTTCAATTTGAGCGAAGAAGATGCCGAAGTCGAAAGTTATCGGATCTAGCTAAACGGCCAATATCGAATTTCGACAGACATTTCGTTTGCCGCAGGTTCAAGTTTCATTAAGCATTCAGTGGCAAGATTATGACTATGTCTTCAGAAGAAACCATGGCCATCTCGGTCCCAGATTTTGGCAACGAGTTTCCGGCCGATCGATTTCTAGACCGCGAACTTAGTTGGCTCGCTTTCAACCAGAGAGTTCTTGAGTTAGCCGAAGACCCCAAGCTTTATTTACTCGAGCGCGTAAATTTTTGTGCGATTTTCGCTTCGAACCTTGATGAATTTTTTATGGTCCGAGTTGCCGGCCTTAAGCGTCGAATAGCAACCGGACTGGCCGTTACCTCAAGCAGCGGAATGGAGCCGCAAGAGGTTCTGGATGCGATATCGGTAAAAGCACATGAGCTTCAAGCGCGTCACGCCGAACTTTTCACGAAAGTATTGCGCCCCGAACTAGCAACCAAAGGCATCAACCTAGTTCGCTGGGCTGACCTAGAAGAGAGCCAAAAGAGCACTCTTCACGACTATTTCCAGAATCAAATTTTTCCGGTGCTAACCCCGTTGGCGGTAGATCCAGCCCATCCTTTCCCCTATATCTCTGGCCTCTCGCTAAATCTAGCTGTTGTGGTGAAAAACCCCGAAAACCAGCGCGAACACTTTGCCAGGGTTAAGGTTCCCCCACTTCTGCCGAGGTTTGTTCGGGTGCCTAATAGCCCAGCAAATGTGACTCAGTTTGTTCCTCTCGAAGAAATTATTGGCGAATTTTTGGGACAGCTCTTTCCTGGCATGGATGTGCTTCAGCATCACACTTTCAGGGTCACTCGAAATGAGGACCTTGAGGTTGACGAAGAGGAAGGCGAAAACCTTCTAATCGCGCTGGAAAAAGAGCTTTTGCGTCGACGTTTCGGCCCCCCGGTGCGCCTCGAGGTGGCAAACGACATGAACCCACAGGTACTAGATCTGCTGGTTCGAGAACTCGACATTTCAGAAGACGACGTCTACCACCTGCCGTCACCTCTCGACCTTCGCGGTCTTTTTGAAATTGCAGGCATAAAACGGCCTGACCTTCATTTTCCTCCGCACAATGTCGTCACCAACCGCTATCTGAAACCGGTCGAAGACAAAGACGTCAGCATTTTCGCGGCCATGCGCCAACGTGACATTTTGGTGCATCACCCGTACGAATCTTTCTCAACGTCGGTTCAGGCATTTTTGGTTCAGGCCGCAGCCGACCCGAAGGTTTTGGCTATCAAACAAACTCTCTATCGAACCTCGGGTGACTCACCCATCGTTGACGCGCTTATTTCGGCTGCCGAAGCCGGAAAACAGGTGCTTGCACTAGTTGAGATCAAAGCGCGTTTTGATGAGCAAAACAACATCGCCTGGGCGAGAAAACTTGAACAAGCTGGCGTGCACGTGGTTTACGGAATCGTCGGCCTAAAGACCCATTGCAAACTTTCACTGGTAATTCGACAAGAGGGTAATCAGCTCCGGCGCTACTGCCACGTTGGCACCGGTAACTACAACCCGAAGACTGCACGCTATTACGAAGACTACGGCCTATTCACCGCACGTGAATCAGTTGGCGAAGACCTGACCAAGTTGTTTAACCAGCTTTCGGGGTGGGCGCCAGAAGCCAAATTTAGGTCTCTCTTGGTTTCGCCAAACGGTGTACGTGACGGTCTAATTGAGCGTATCGATGGCGAAATAGAAAACCACAACAGTGGTATGCCAGCACGCATCCGGATAAAAGTTAACTCTCTGGTTGACGAGCAGATTATTGATGCGCTTTACCGAGCCTCAAAGGCGGGAGTCACCGTGGAAATTCTGGTGCGCGGTATGTGCGCCCTACGTCCAGGTGTGCCGAATCTCAGCGAGAACATCAAGGTCCGTTCGGTGCTTGGCCGCTACCTAGAACACTCTCGAATTTTTACCTTTGCCGGAGGCGGCGACCCCGCGGTATTTATTGGCTCAGCCGACATGATGCATCGAAATCTCGACCGCCGCGTTGAGGCCTTGGTGCGCATCACCCAGCCAGACCACATCCAAGAATTAGAGGGCCTGTTCGACCTGGCCATGTCTGATGAGGTTGCAAGCTGGCATCTCGCCTCAGACGGGAGTTGGGGACGTCGACAAATAAGTGAAGCTGGCCAGTCTCTAGTTGATCTTCAAGACCAACTCATGAAGGAAGTCTTGGCCAAACGGGCCAACCGATGATTGTTTACGCCGCAGGAGCTGTGCTTTGGCGACTCGAAGCAAATCAACTAAAAGTTGCTGTTGTGCATCGTGGTAGATACGACGACTGGTCTTTTGCAAAAGGGAAAGTTGATCCTGGCGAAGCCCTACCGCAGACAGCAGTTCGCGAAATTCGCGAAGAAACCGGTTTGAAAATAAAACTCGGAGTGAAGCTTGAAACCGCAAAATACTCATTGAGCAATGGGGCGACTAAAGAGGTTCATTACTGGGCCGCCCGTGTTAGCGATAAGGCGCTGGCGCAATCAAAATTCAAACCCTCAGAAGAGGTCTCATCGGTAAATTGGCTAAGCCCAGATGAAGCCAGAAAAAAACTCAGCTACGAATTTGACCTAAAACTGCTTCAGCGGGTTGAAGACCTGCACACACTTGGGTCGCTCAAAACTAAGCCGGTGATCGTTCAACGACATGCCAAGGCATTGCCTCGTGCAGATTGGAAGAACGGCAAAGTCGTCGATGATGGTCGCAGGCCGTTACTCCCAGAGGGTGCGGCTCAAGCACAGGCGCTGATCCCGATCTTGAAAGCATTTGGTGTCAAACGCGTAATTTCAAGCCCTTGGAAAAGGTGTCGTGACACAGTTGCGCCTTTCGCAAAGGCGAACCAACTTGCAATTATTGAGCGGCACCAACTCTCAGAGCTGGGCAATAAAAAAGGCCCGCGTCGCACAGCAAATGCAATTAGCGACGTAATTGAAGATGGGCGCCCGAGTGTAATTTGCACCCACCGACCTGCATTGCCGACGATTCTCGATGCAATTGCAAGCTATGGATCGCCGAACCAGGAAATTTTGCTTCATGAAGGTAGGGCGCTAGAGCCAGGCTCGATGATGGTTGTGCACCTGACCGCAAAAACCGAGGGAATAGCCAGGCGTATTGTTTCGATTGAAACCTACAGTCCAGTTATTGCCACAGAGTAGTCGCTACCAGGAGGCCACATTGATCACCGACGGCCTCAGCACGCTGAAATCGAAAGACGGGCTGCCAGCAAGAGTTCTAGTAACTGGCTCAACCGGTTACATCGGCGGAAGGCTTGTTCCGGAACTGTTGGCATTGGGCTACCGAGTATCCGTTTTGGCCCGTAATGCCCAACGCTTGAAAGATTACCCATGGGTTCGAGACGTGACGGTCGTCGAAGGTGATGCCCAAAACGATGTTGATTTGAGCAAGGCTTTATCCGGAATTGATGTCGCCTACTACATGCTGCACGCACTTCTCGAGAAAGAAAATTTCGAAGCAATCGAGCATGACTTAGCCGAGAAGTTTGGGCGCGCCGCCAAGGCTGCGGGCGCGCGAAGAATTGTCTACCTCGGCGGAATGATCACTGAGAACAATGAACTCAGCCCACATATGAGTTCGCGCAAACAGACCGGGGAGATTCTGCGAGCCAGCGGAGTCCCAACTATTGAACTGAGAGCCGGTGTCGTGATTGGCTCAGGTTCGGCGAGTTTTGAAATGCTGCGATACCTAACTGAACGCCTCCCGATTATGACCGTTCCTAAATGGGTTCAATCTAAGATTCAGCCGATAGCAATCAGAGATGTTTTGCGTTACCTAGTTGGCGCCGCGGCCATCGATGAAAACATAAACGAGCATTTTGACATCGGCGGGCCAGACGTTTTCAGTTACGAAGAGATGATGCAGCAGTATGCCCAGGCAGCGGGTTTTGGGCGGAGAATAATCATTCCAATCCCGGTGCTAACCCCACGGCTTTCAAGTGGTTGGGTCGGTCTCGTAACACCGGTTCCATACACTCTTGCCAAAAGGTTAGTTGCGAGCCTAAAAAACGATGTTGTGGCACAAGACCGAAGGATTGATGAACTGGTGCCGCTACCATCCGGAGGGTTGACCAGCTTTCAACAAGCGGTGCGTTACGCACTAGCGAAAATCAAAGATCATCGCGTTGAAACCAGATGGTCTTCAGCCTCAACCCCGGGTACCGCATCTGAACCCTTACCAACAGACCCCGATTGGGCTGGCGGGTCAATCTATCGAGACATTCGCAAAATGAAGACGACAGATTCCGTCGAAACGGTATGGCGAAGGGTTGAGCGAATCGGCGGAGTGAACGGCTACTCAACCGCAACTTGGGCCTGGGAACTTAGAGGCTTGATCGATCGAATTTTCGGTGGAGTTGGTCTTCGCCGAGGCCGCCGCGATCCAGAAAAATTACAAGTTGGCGAAGCACTAGATTTCTGGCGCGTTGAGGAGCTGGAGAGACCGCAGCATCTTAGGTTGCGTGCGGAAATGAAAATGCCCGGTTTAGCCTGGCTCGAGTGGATAGTAATTCCGGGCGAAGGCGAAACCACCGTCGTGCAACGTGCAATTTATGTGCCCAGAGGAATATTCGGTCACGCCTACTGGTGGATTGTCTGGCCGATGCACGGGCTAGTGTTCCCTTCGATGCTGAAGAATGTGGCCCACGGGCGCTAAAAATTAAACCTAGACTGGCAGGATGAAACAGCGCTCAACCATCGCCGGAATCTCACTAATTGCAGTGGCAGCATCGTGGGGCGCCGCCTTTGTACTGATGAAACCGGCAATTGAGCAACAACCCTTTTATGACTTTCTAGCCACCCGGTTTACGCTGGCAACGCTGATCATGATTGCGGTGCGACCGTCAGTGCTTCAGGCACTGAATTGGGAACTGCTTAAAAAAGGCATACCGCTCGGTATCGTCTTGGGGCTTGGTTACGTCACTCAGACGATTGCTCTTGAACTAACCACTGCGGCAATTACCGGATTTCTAACCGGCCTTTATGTGGTGATGACACCGGTGCTCGCGTTCTTGATACTTCGAAAAAAAGTCAGCAAAAAAGTTGTCTTTGGCGTAGTTTTAGCAACAATCGGCCTGGCAATACTTTCGGTTTCAGGTTTCTCTATTGAACCAGGACAGCTGTGGGGAATTTTATGTGCGATTTTATTTGGCGCACACATTGTTGGTCTCGGCCTGTGGAGCCCCGGCCTCAATACATATGCTCTGACCGTGTCTCAATTAGGTGCGGTTGCAGTGGTTTGTTGGTTCGGCGCACTTATTGATGGCTATCAAGCCCCACCTACCGGCGATGTTTGGGTTGCCGTTATTTTTACGGCAGTGTTTGCAACCGCAATTGCCTTCTTCGTTCAGACCTGGGCTCAGAGTTACATGGAAGCCTCTCGAGTGGCAATCATTCTTACCACCGAGGTCGTTTTTGCTGCGGCTATAGCTGTACTCGTTGGTCAAGAAACCCTAAGTGCCAAAACGCTAATTGGTGGGTCAATCATGGTTGTAGCCATGCTGATTGTTGAGTGGCCCGAACGCAACTCAACGGTTAGAGCAACACCTATCGGACACTAAAACCTAGGCAATAACTGAGACTAGATTCGCTCGGTAAATCGGTGATAGGCAGCACTCCATTGAAGCTCTCGGCGGAAATCGCGGAGTTTGGTATCTTCGTCAATCACCACTAGTTCAACCTTTGCCATTCGAGCAAAATCATCCAGTGTTTCTGCGCTCACGGCGTTTGTAAGGACCGTGTGGTGCGAGCCGCCAGCGAGCATCCAGGCCTCTGCCGAGGCCGCCAGGTCAGGTTTGGGCTCCCAAACAGCCCTGGCTACTGGAAGATTTGGAAGATCTTCGTTTGGTTCGACAACCTCAATCTCGTTGGAAATCATTCTGAATCGATCTCCGATGTCGACTAGGCAGACAACCCGAGCCTTCGCAGGTGAGGCGGTAAACACCATACGAACCGGGTCTTCTTTTCCGCCAATGCCCAGAGGATGAATTTCGATCTTTGGCTTTGATTTGGTAATCGACGGGCAAACCTCAAGCATGTGTGCACCCAGAACTTTTGCGCTACCGGGGCCAAAATGGTACGTGTAATCTTCCATAAACGAGGTGCCGAGATGCTTCGGGGTCATGCTTTTCAAGATCGCCCCGAGTGCAGAAGTTTTCCAGTCTCCTTCGCCGCCAAATCCGTAGCCATCAGCCATTAGGCGCTGAACGGCTAGACCAGGAAGCTGCTTCAGCTCTCCCAGATCTTCAAAGTTGCTGGTGAATGCGTTAAAACCGCCTTGCTCAAGAATTTCACGGAGAGCAAGCTCTTGCTTAGCGGCGTAAACCAGAGAATCATGACGAGCCCCTCCGCGCCGAAGCTCGGGTACCACCTCGTACTCAAGTTCGTACTGGTCGGCCAGTTTCTCGGCCGCATCGCTCTGAACGGCTGCAACTGCGGCAACCAAGGTGTTGATGCCGTATTGCTCGACCGACATTCCAAATTGCAACTGGGCTGCAACCTTGTCACCATCTGTTACCGCCACAAACCTCATGTTGTCACCAAAACGAGCCAGTCTTAGGTTTTGAGATGTTCGCCAGCCAATCGTTGCCCAAGCCCAAGCTGAAATCCTTTCGGCAACGTGTGTTGAATTAGGCTCGCCAACCACAATTTTTCGGTCGCGCCCGATTCTTGAAAACACGTGCGCGAATTCGCGATCGCCGTGTGCTGCTTGATTGAGATTCATGAAATCCATGTCGATGCTCGACCAAGGAAGCGACTGATTTGCTTGAGTGTGTAAATGAAGCAGGGGTTTTTGCAAAGCATCTAGGCCACTGATCCACATTTTTGCCGGTGAAAATGTGTGCATCCAGGTGATAACCCCTAGGCAGTTTTCATCTGAGTTGGCGTCGAGAATGGCGCGCTTGATCGCGTCAGGGTTCTTTAGAACGGGCTTCCAAATTATTTCTACCGGAGCATCAAGTTTTGATGAAAATGCTTCAACTACCGCTTGTGATTGTCGAGCTACCTGCTGAAGTGTTTCTTCGCCGTATAGGTCTTGGCTGCCGGTAAAAAACCAAATCTCGTTTTTCTTTGTCATTTCTACTTTCCGTATACGTTCTGATAGCGGTCAAAAAGTTGGTCTATTTTGTCTGAAGGTATTACTTTTGGTTGCCCTAGCTGCAGAGCAATGAATGTGGTTTTAGCCACGTCTTCACACATGACAGCTGCCTTGACAGCAGCCTGAACAGTTTTGCCAATGGTGAATACGCCGTGATTTTGCATCAGCACAGCCGGAGATCGGTGATTTTTGAGTGTGGCAACTATGCCTTGACCGATCGAATCGTCACCGATTATGGCAAATGGACCAACCGGGATCGGCCCTCCAAATTCATCTGCCATTGCAGTCAAATGGCACGGAATTTCTTTTCCTACAGCAGCCCAGGCAGAGGCGTAATTGCTGTGGGTATGCACCACTGAATTGACCTCTGGCATGTGACGGTAAACATAAGCGTGGGCCGCGGTATCACTTGACGGAGAGTGGTTGCCCTCAAGCAGATTTCCATGCAAATCACAGACCACCATGGTGTCTGCGCTCAGCTGATCGTAGGCAACGCCGGATGGCTTGATCACCAAGACGTCAGCGCTACCATCGTCGAACTTTACTCGCTGAGAAATATTTCCGCCGGTCCACACAACCAGCTGATTTTTGACCAATTCTTGATGCAGCCGGGCCACTAGCTGACGCGCTTCAGCAATTTTTGTCGCGTTATTCACCCAACACCTCACGCTTCATTTGTTTCAAACCTTTCATCACATCGTTGGCTCCGCGGCCAAAGTAGTCATGCAACTTTTGATACTCGCGATAAAGGCGATCGTATTTTTCTGCTGCTTTCGCGTCTGGTAAGTAGGCATTTTTATTACGCCTACCCATCGCGTCGGCCGCCGATCGAATGTCTGGGTAGGCGCCTGCTGCAACGGCCGCGTGTATCGCCGAGCCAAGGGCTGGCCCCTGCTCACTCGCAATTGTTGAGAGCGGCAGTCTGGTTACGTCCGAGTAAAGCTGCATCAGGAATTTATTTTTCAACAACCCACCAGCTACGATGAATTCTTTGACAGGCACGCCCGAGGCATTGAATGTTTCGATGATGGTGCGGGTACCAAATGCTGTTGCTTCTAGCAATGCCCGATAAATTTGCTCTGGTCGGGTGGTCAACGTTAAGCCGAGAATAAGACCGCTCAATTCGTGATCGACTAAAACAGATCGGTTTCCGCTGTGCCAATCAAGAGCGACCAACCCGTGTCCACCAATTGGCTCTTGCGCTGCGAGATCTGTTAGATGTTGGTGAATGCTCTTTCCAAGAGCCGCTGCATCTTCGAAGTACTTCGCCGGAACCTGGTTGTTTACGTACCAAGCGAAGATGTCGCCAACCCCGCTTTGCCCAGCCTCGTAGCCGTATAGACCGCTTACGATACCTCCAGCAACCACGCCGCACATGCCGGGTACTTCAGCCAGAACCTCGCCGTTCATAACGTGGCAGGTAGAGGTGCCCATGATTGCGACCATCTGCCCCGGCTCGGTGGCTTGGGCAGCGGCTGCAGTTACGTGCGCATCGACGTTTCCGACTGCAACTGCGATCCCCACTGGCAAACCCGTCCAGGAGGAAGCAATCTCGGTTAGTTTTCCTGCTGGGGAACCCAACTCTCCGATATGATGTGCCAGTTTCTCTTTGGCAAAATTTCCAAAACCTGGCGACAGCTGTTCGAAGAATTCAAAACTCGGGTACTCGCCGTCTTGAAAATTTCCTTTGTAGCCGGCGGTACATGCGTTTCTCGCGTATTCGCCGCAAAGTTGCCAAATGATCCAGTCGGCAGCCTCTACGAACTTCCACATGCGGTCGTAAATTTCACGATCTTCCTCGAAAAGCTGAAGACCTTTGGCTAACTCCCATTCGGACGATATTTGCCCACCGTATCTGGCTAACCAGCTTTCAGCTCGCTCTCGTGCCAGCTCATTAATTCGGTTGGCGTGTGGCTGCGCGGCATGATGTTTCCAGAGTTTTACATATGCGTGTTCTCGGCCTTTGAACTCTTCTAGGTTGCTCAGCGGCACACCATTTTCAAGCACCGGCACCATGGTGCAAGCGGTGAAATCAGTGGCTATTCCGATGACATCATTCGGATCTATTGCGGCCGTTTTGATGGCAGCAGGAACAGCTGTTTTCAAAACTTCGACATAATCATCTGGATCCTGAAGAGCCCACTCGGGCGGCAATTTTTTCCCGGTCGCGAGCAAATGAGTGTCCATTACGGCACTTGCGTATTCGTGAACCGCACTTCCCAGTTCGGCCCCGTCGCTGACTCTAACCACAATGGCCCTGCCAGAGAGGGTCCCGTAATCGACTCCGATAACGTATTTTTCAGTCATGCCAAACCCTGTTTCTATTGAAGCTTCGCCGTTGATTCACGAATTATGAGCTCTGGCAAAACTTTCTCCGGTTGTTCTTCCGGGCCGCCGCTCATCTGGCCGATTAGCAATTTGATCGCGATGTCACCCAATTTGTTGAAGTCTTGGCGCACCGTGGTTAGCGGCGGAACAAAGTATGGCGCCTCGGGAATGTCGTCAAATCCGATCATGCTGAGATCTTTTGGCACCTCAATGCCTCTGATTCGAAAAGCTTTGAGAAGACCAAGCGCCAGCTGATCGTTGCCGGCAAAAATAGCGGTGACACCAAGCATGTCTAGGTTGAGGTCAATGCCGATTTTGAATCCGGTTTCGGTATCCCAGTCGCCTTGGATGGTAATTGGCTCAAGGTCACTGGCCCGCATCGCAGATTCGTATCCTCGTTTACGCTCCTGAGCCTCAAAAGAGCTCTCTAGACCCACAATGTGCAAAATACGTTTGTGCCCCAGCGATTTCAAGTGTTCCGTAGCGATTCCGCCGCCGACAAAGTTATCGATGCCAACCGTCCATTTTGCAGCAGCTCCATCGGCATCGATGGCGACCATGGGTTTTCCGTTCGATGCCTTGGCCAGTGTTTTTCCGGCGCCTTTGGGAAGCGCAATAACCGCGAAACCCTCTGGGTTTAGGCGAAGCAGATGTGTTATGCCCTCAGCCCATGACTCTTCGCTGTCGGCACGAACCCCAACCGTGACTGCAAAGTAGCCGGCGTCACGCGCTCTACGTTCCATGGCAGAAAGCATGCCGGTTGGACCGTACAGCACCGAGTCTGCGACGAGCATGCCGATAATTCTGCTTCGAGATGTGACCAGCGAACGAGCTGCCGGATTTGGCGTGTAGCCCAGTTTGGCCATGGCTCGCTCTACCCGCTGCCGAGTTTCAGGCCTAATGCTGTGATGGTTATTGATAACCCTTGACACGGTTTGATGAGATACCCCGGCAAGTGCGGCCACATTGTAAATATTCGGCTTTTTAGGCTTCTCGTTCATCACAACTCCTGCTCTTCCATGGATGAATTGAAAACATCGACTGATATTGACCATTCGGCGGCGAACTGCCCCCCTGGCTCAACCAGCACCAAACCCTCACCGCTGTTAAATGCGTTAGCGGCACCCGCCTGCGGCTCGATTGCCACCCAGCGCTCGGGCTGCGCCGTGATCGGAGATTTGTGCATTGTGTAGACCATGCAACGTTCAAACTCAGGACTTTGACCAACCTGCACTGACCAGCCTTTAGCATTCCGAAGGATTGTCGAGTAGTGCCATCCGTTTTCTTCGACGATGAGGTTTTCGAAACAGTTGTCGAGGTTCAGAGTTGCGAGATCTAGTTCAACAGCATTTTGCTTGCCAACCAGCTCTTCGCTTTTCAAGTTGGCTTCAGGAAGAAGCCGCGAATTAGAAATCACTACCCGCTCAGCCCCGATTGAAACAGCATCCCCATCGTCAAATGCAAAATAAGGATGAAAGCCTGTGGTTAGTGGTATTTGTTGATTCCCCAAGTTTGTGAACTCGAGACCAGAAATTAGCCCAAAATCGGTGAGCTCGTACCAGACCCGCAAAACACTTTCAAATGGGTACCCTGAGTCTTTACCCAACTTAATTTCAAATTCAACTTCGTTGTTAGTTTGCTGAACTATTTCAAATTCTCGATTGAAGACCAGACCGTGAAGAGCAGTTTGGTAAGCCGGCTCGTCAATTGGGTTTTGAAACGTGGCGCCGCCGAACTGATAACGACCATCGGCCAATCGATTGGCCCACGGGGCCATAACTGCGCCGGCAAAGCCGTAATTTGCTTGCCCTGTGGGCGTGCCCGCGATAACTTCACCGTTTAGGCTTAGTTGCCCCAGTGCTGCCCCGGCTGGCTGAATCAGAGCCACAAATGACGAATCTGGGGACGCCAGTGTCACAGTTTTGGCTGTTTTGAGAGCGCTCACATGCTCATTTTAGTTTGCCAATAACTGATTTTGGGCGGCAGTGAGAATGTTAGCCAAATCGTTAATTTTTTCTAACAAGAGTGACAACAGTTATCACATGTTAGACAACACATCAGTTTCCAAAGATTCAAATCAACCTGTAAACTGTTCAGGTTGCCCATTGTGGCGACGGCGGGCCTCTAGCTCAGTTGGTTAGAGCAACGGACTTTTAATCCGTGGGTCGTGGGTTCGAGTCCCACGGGGCCTACCAAACATGCGAGGGGTCACCTAGGTGGCCCCTTTTTATTTACCCGACGGTATTTGATGCGGCACTTAGGGGGAGAGTTGGCACGTAGGCTTCGAGCCGACATTCAAGCGCTTAGAGCAATTGCGGTGCTCGCGGTGATATTTTTTCACCTGTGGCCAGCCGGCCTGACCGGCGGGTTCATCGGGGTCGACGTATTTTTTGTCATCTCTGGCTTTCTGATAACCTCGCACATCTTGAACGACATGGAACGTGGCCGGTTCACAGTGGTTCAATTTTGGGCACGCAGAGTCAGACGACTATTGCCGGCATCGTTCGCAGTTATTTTGGTCAGCAGCATTGCAGTTATGGCGTTAGCCCGGGACTCTGAGCAAGTTACGCTGCTCTGGGAGTCGATCGCCGCAACTTTCTATTTTGAAAACTGGGCTCTAGCTGCGAGCGCGGTGGACTACCTCAGGCAAGATAATTCGACCTCTCCGGTGCAGCATTTCTGGTCGCTTTCAGTCGAAGAACAGTTTTATTTCGTTTGGCCGCTGCTCTTGCTGGTTGCACTCGGTGTTTGGGCTTTGCTCAAGAAACGGATTGAAATTCGCTGGTTTGCTCTACCAATTCTTCTGATCCTGGTTGTATCGTCACTGATCTACTCGATTTACCTCACCGATTCAGACCCGAAGGTTGCCTATTTTTCTACTTTTGTTAGGGCGTGGGAATTTGGAGCAGGCGCTTTGGTGGCAAGCTTGCCCGGTCGCGATGCCTTCAACGCACCAAAGCTAGTGCGACAATTCGCAGCAGTAGCTGGCTTCGCTCTGATTGCCTACAGCGCGCTCAGCTTCGATGAAGCAATGCCCTTTCCAAGCTATTGGGCAGCGATACCGGTAGCCGGAACGGCCTTGGTTATTTGGTCGAACATTCACCACGGTTTAATGCATCGAATTATGGCCTTGAAGCCAGTGCAGTACCTAGGCGACATCTCTTATTCGGCATACCTTTGGCACTGGCCGCCAATTATTTTGCTACCGCTAATTCAACAGTCTGAACTCGGAAACTTAGACAAAATTGTCATTTTCGTAGGCACCCTTTTTGTCGCTGCATTTAGTCGCCGTTTTATTGAAAAACCGTTCATCAAAACGAAAACCTCGCGACCTTCGATTTCGAAAAAAACTCTGCTTGCAACAGCCTTGGCATCAGTATTGGTTGCCGGAATAGCTGGTGCTGGCCTCTCAGCTGCCCAAAACCGAATTGACGCCGAGCTCGCGGAGCTAGCGAAAGCACCCGTGCTCGAAAAGTGTTTTGGCGCCACCGCAAGAATGGCCGATGGGGAGCTATGCGAAAACCCTCAAATCATTGAACCAATTACTCCAAAGGCTGAGCTGGCTAGCCAGGATCACCCCCGAATCAGTCACCCAGACTGCCCGTCAACTAATCGCGAGGAAACTGAAGTTAGATTGTGCTCAATTGGTACTCCCGGCGGAAAACTGAGAATACTGCTGATTGGCGACTCTCATGCGGCGCAATTTAGAACAACCCTGGGAGTGCTGGCAGAAAATAAAGGCTGGCAATTTGATTCCGCATCCAAAGGCGGCTGTGCACTCAGTTATGCAGCCAGAGTCCAAGACAGTTTGCTCACCGAGTCATGCCGAGTTTGGGTTGCAAACGTTCTTGCAAAAATTGCCGAAAAAAAGTACGACCTGGTGGTGACATCTTCGCTCAGCGGAGTTACGTGGTCAAAGGATCCTCGGTTTGAGCAAGACCCGGTCAAAGGATTTGCCGACATTTACCGCGCAATAAATGCGATGGGCACTGATGTTCTTGTGGTGAAAGATAACCCAAGGCCGGTAAAAAAGCTGAGCAGCTGCATTCTCAAAAATGAGAAAACCTGGCCGACTGATTGTGCTGTAAGCCCTGAAACTGCATTTCTCGATGATCCGTTGCCAGAGGCAGTTGCACAGGTAGGTTCTACCAATACCAAATTGCTAAGCCTCGACAACATTTACTGTGGCCCGGCAAGCTGTGAACCGGTAATTGGTAAGGTTCTGGTTTATCGTGACGATAATCACATCTCGAATACCTTCGCAAAAACTCTGCAGGTTAGTTTTTTTGAAGCGATTCAGGCTTTTAGGGCTGCTTCGTAACGCCTAACAATAATTACTGCCGCAGAAAGATAAAGCGCCTGCACGGTCACCATTATTCGCTCTGCAATTCCTTCGGCTTCAAAACTGGGATCACGCCACACGATCAAGAACCAGATCGAGACTGCTGCCAGTGCTGCTGTTGTGACGATGCCACCAACAGGCCTCAGCGGCCAGGCAACGTTTTTACCGCGCCTAATGGAGAAAAGCGGCCAGGCTGACCAGAGTATAAAAGCTATCGAGGCAAAAATGCGATGCTCCAACGAAGATGTGTCTTGGGTTGGCGTCTGAAAATAGGTGAGCCCAAAGGTGGCCAGGCCAGCCAGCACCAGCACCACCCTGCCGGGCATCGCGAAAGATTTGGCATAGATTCCGCCGATAATCGTCAGCGTTCCGCCAAGTAGAAAAAAGGCAGACATAAGCAGAGCAACCGGCGAATCTTTTGCTGCCAAATCGCTAATGGTATGAGTGATTGGGTTATAACCTGGCCATAGCGAACCGGCGAGCGCCCATCCTCCGACAGATTGAAACGGGCCGATTATCGCCGCGTAGTATGCGGGCTTTTCAACTTGCCTCATACCTTTAGGCTAACTCGCTATAGCGCCCCAGAGAGAGCCAAATTCACCGAGGGCGAACCCTCTGTTGAAATTTTCACCGGAATACCCCAGTCTTGCTGGTGAATGTGGCAGGCAGCATATTCGGTGCCGTCGTCGTCACATGAGGCACCGCGAGCTGCAACGTGTAATACCCCTGATTCGATTTCAGAATTTATCTTTAGCTTTGTAGTCAATCCCTGATAGGTGCCCGCCCCTTCAATCAAAAGCTCTTTCGGGGTGCTGCTGACCACGAGCGAGGTCGACGGTCCATAGCGCTCATCAAACTTTTGCCCGGGAGGTGGATTGAAGACCACCACCAATTCAACATCGCCGGGGGCAACCATCAGGGCAGGCCGGGTGGTGCGCATCGCTTCGCCCTCAACCAAAACCGCCTCTTCAATCGGGTGGATCGAAATCTTCGAGGCAGCCGCCTCGACTACGACCATTCTGGGCCCCGCCTCGGTGACCATAAGTTTCACATCGCTCGGTTCAGCAAGGTTTCGCAACACGGTAGAGAGCTGATTTTTGGCAGGGTCAAAACGACGAATAGCGTGGTTGTAGGTGTCGGCAATCAAGATCGAACCGTCAGGTAGTTCATCAAGCCCGAGGGGATGCTGAAGCAAAGCTGCTTCTGCAGAACCATCAACATGGCCAAAATCAAAAAGCCCCTTACCTACCGGCGAGGTTATTTGGTCGCCACGAATGACTCGTAGCGCGGAGGTCTCGGCATCTACCAACCAGAGGCTCTCGCCATCTCTGCTGAGCTGCAAACCTGACGGCTGTGCAAACCAAGCCTGGTCGAGCTTTCCATCAACAAGGCCCTCGTTTGAGGTGCCGGCGTATACCGCGAGGGTTCGGGCCTTAGGGTCAAAGCTCCAAATGCGATGCTCGCCTGACATGCCAATCAAAATTTGATTGTCGACCAGCGCTACGTCCCAGGGTGTTGAAATTCTGGTTTGCAGAGCATCACCCGAGGTCGCATCATTTTGCATCCATTGTTCGCCAGTTCCGGCGATGGTTTTGACAGTTTGGTTTGCTAGGTCTACACCACGCAGAGCATGGTTGGCGGTATCTGAAACCACTAGGTCGTAGCCAACCTCAGCAGCAAGCTCTCGAGTCAAGAACACCACTCCGTATGGTTCAGCAAATTTCGTCGAGCTAAAACTGCCATCTTCCAGGCCTCGTTTACCGGCACCGATTCTGAAAACCGGTTCGTTCGGATTGGCTAACTTCACCCCAATTAACGAATGCCCGCCTGAGTTGCTAACTAATAATTCAGCACCGTTGAAAAATTCTTGAAGTTCAGCGGGAATCAGCTCAACTTTGCCAGGCTGTCTAAATGCCAGTTCGCTCTCAGGCGGAGCAACGTAAACATCTTTTCCACGAATCAATGTGCCGCGCTGCTCGTATTTCAAAATGAGTTCTGAAAGCAGTGCATCAATCGCATGCGAGTGCCCCTCGCCCGAATAGGTTGCGGCAACCTTTCCTTCTGGGTCGACTAAAACCAGAGTCGGCCAGGCTCGAACACCGTAACTTGCCCAGGTTGACATGTTTGGGTCATTCAGCACCGGATGATGGATGTCGTGACGCTCTATACCAGCGGCAACTGACTCGGGCTTTTTTTCGTGCTCAAATTTAGGCGAGTGGATACCGATCACGGTGAGCACGTCGTGATACTTCTCTTCCAGAGGGCGCAATTCAGCTAGCACGTGGTGACAGTTGACGCAGCAGAGTGTCCAGAAATCGAGCAGAACAAATCGCCCACGCAGGTCTTCGATTTGCAGGGTTTTGCCGCCCGTACCAAACCAGGTGTCGCCAATTAAAGGCTTTGCGATAGCCAACTCGGTCACTAGTGTGCCTGTCTACGCGAGGAAATAACCCCGGTGTTGAAGCCAGCAAGGTGCAGGCCGCCGTGGAAGCGAGCATGCTCAATTTTGATGCAGCGATTCATAACCACATTGATTCCGGCTTTTTCGCCAAGTTCGGCAACTTCGTCGTTCCAGATGCCAAGTTGAAGCCAAACAGTTTTTGCACCTGCAGCGGCTGCCTCTTTGAAAACATCGGGGGTGTCGCTTGGTTTTCTGAAAACATCAACGATGTCGGGCTGTTCCGGCAAATCTGCCAACGAGGCATAGACCTTCTCCCCAAGCAATTCATCGATCATTGGGTTGACAAAATAAAGCTTGTAGTGCGAGCTGCTCTTCAAGTAGCTAGCTACGAAGTATGAAGCACGAGCGCGATTATTTGAGGCACCGACGATCGCAACGACTTTAGAATCTTGAAGAATTTTTAGGCGCTCGCGGGCATTTGGTTCGCTCCAGGTCATCGACTCACTCCTGTTGCCTTGGTGAGCGCCTGATCTAGATCCCAAATGATGTCTTCAACGTCTTCAATGCCGACGCTGATGCGCACCAGGTCTTCAGGAACCCCGGCAGCTTCAAGCTGCTCTGCGTTTAGCTGCTGATGGGTGGTGCTAGCCGGGTGAATCACAAGAGTTTTAGCATCGCCAATGTTTGCGAGATGGCTCAGCAACTGAACGTTGTTGATAAACCTTTCTCCGGTTTTGCGACCACCTTCAACTCCGAATGAGAACACTGAACCAGGGCCCTCGGGGGTGTATTTTTTAGCGAGTTTGTGGTCTGGGTGAGATTTGAGCCCTGAATACTTAACCCAAGAAACTCTTGGGTCACTCTCGAGCCAGTCGGCGACCTGTTTGGCATTTGCAACATGGTCTTTCATGCGCTGTGCCAAAGTTTCCACTCCGAGCAACAGCAGGAAAGCGCTGTGCGGAGCCAGGGATGGCCCAATGTCGCGCAACTGTTCGGTACGCAGCTTGGTCAAGAAGCCGTATTCACCGAAGTTGCCCCACCACTGAAGGCCCCCATAGGCAGGAACCGGATCGACAAGGGTTGGAAACTTGCCGTTATCCCAGTGGAAGTTTCCTGAGTCAACAACGACTCCACCAAGCGTGGTTCCGTGTCCACCCAAAAACTTGGTTGCCGAGTGAATGACGATGTCAGCGCCATGCTCAATTGGGCGGCAGAGGTAAGGAGTTACCGTGGTGGCATCTACCACCAGAGGAATTCCGTGCGTGTGGGCAACTTCTGAAATCGCTTGAAGGTCGGCAACATTGCTAGAGGGGTTAGAGACCACCTCGACGAAAATCAGTTTCGTATTTTCTTGAATTGCGGCTTCGTAGTCAGCCGGCTTGCTACCTGCTACAAAGGTGGTGTCGACGCCGAACCGACGCATTGTGACATCGAGCTGCGTCACTGTTCCGCCATAGAGTCGTGATGACGAGACAATGTGGTCTCCGGCTTGGGTCAGTGCGGCAAAGGTAATGAACTCTGCCGCCTGCCCACTTGCGGTGGCTACAGCCCCGAGGCCGCCCTCAAGGCTGGCGATGCGCTCTTCAAAACTGGCGACGGTTGGATTTCCAATTCGACTGTAGATGTTGCCGTACTTCTGCAGCGCAAAAAGGTTTGCCGCATCTTTGGCGTCTTCAAAAACAAATGAAGTCGTTTGATAAATGGGCACTGCGCGGGCGCCTGTCGCAGCATCTGGAACAGCCCCGGCGTGAAGTGAACGGGTTTTGAACCCGAACTGGTGGTCTTTTGATTTCTCGGTCACTTCTCTATTAAACCCTAACTCTGAGACGCTGCAGCCCGCATAGATACAGGCTACGACTGCTGAATGGCAACTGTTTGAAAATTTCTGATTGTTAAGCAAAAAGGGCCCCGGAAAACCGGGACCCTGAAAGCGATCTGTAACTATTTTGATAGGTGGAAATAAGGCACAATTAGCCAGATTCCGTAGAGCAAAGCCGCCGCGCAAATTGCAAAAAACACATAGGCCAAGCTGCGGTTGAAAGCCTCAACTCGTGCTGCCGATGCCCTACCTTTTTTGGCAGCTGGCATAGCGTGCCTAGCGTTAGTAATTAGTCGAACGCCCAACGAGAAGAAACCGACAATGAATAGGGTGAAAGCGATTGAAGCACCCGCAACCAAGAGAAAACTAGCCCAGTCGATCATTATTTGTTGCCACCCTTCTTTTTGGCTTTTTTGGCGGCCGCAGCTGCTTTGCGAGCAGCCGCTCTTACCTGTCGAGGAGATGCAACAACTTCGCTTGCGCCTTCGACTTCGCTAAGAACGTTGTGGTGACCGATTTTGTTTCGACGAGACATCTGGAAAATTGTGAGGATTACCGCGATGGTAAGAATCGCATCGATCAAAATTCCGAACGGACCAGTCATGGTGATGTATGCCGAAATCGCGCCGACCAATCCTGCTGCTGGAAGGGTAAAGAACCAGCCGGTAACGATTTGCCCCGCCTTGTTCCAACGGATAGCTCCGCCCTTGCGGCCCAAACCAGCACCCATTACAGCACCGGAGGCAACCTGAGTTGTCGATAGCGCAAAGCCGAGATTACTTGAAGCCAGGATGGTCACACCCGTGGCGGTCTCCGAGGCTAACCCCTGCGGAGGTTTGATTTCAGCTAGCCCAGTACCCATGGTCTTTACGATTCGCCAACCACCTGAGTAGGTACCCAAGGCGATTGCAAGCGCGGCAGAGATAATGACCCACCATTCAACATGGTCACCCGACTCTTGAAAACCTGCGGTTACCAAAACCAAGGTGATTACACCCATGGTTTTTTGAGCGTCGTTGGTGCCGTGTGAAAGTGCAACCAGTGAAGAAGTGAAGATTTGGCCCACTTTGAAGGTCTGACGACCGGTAGAAATTCCGGTTTTCTTGCGTGCCTCTTGCGATCTAGCAGTGACCCAGTAGGCCAAACGAGTTGCAAGAATAGCGGCAAGACCTGCGATTAGTGGCGCAGTCAACGCGGGAATGATTACTTTTTCCAAAACCTTTGGCGCGTTCACAGCCGCAACGCCGGCGTAGGCGATTGCCGATCCGATTAGGCCACCAAAAAGGGCGTGTGAAGAAGAAGATGGAAGACCCAGCAACCATGTGGTCAGGTTCCAGAGGATCGCTCCGGTGAGCCCTGCAAAAACCATTTCGGCACCGAGGTTTACGCCCTCATTGATGAGGCTCACCGAGATGGTTTTAGCAACCGCTGTCGAGAGAAATGCGCCAACCAGGTTCATAACCGCAGCAATAGCAACGGCGACCCTAGGTTTTAGAGCGCCGGTAGCAATCGCCGTAGCGCTTGAGTTGGCGGTGTCATGGAACCCATTTGTGAAATCGAAAAAGAGTGCAAGCCCGACCACGAGCGCAACTACGAATATTGGATCCATGGGATCCTTTCATAACTTTGCGGCAACCACTCAACGAGTTGTTTAACCGCTGTTCACCTTATAGACACTTGGTAAACATTTGGTAAACAAATCCAGGGCATAAAAAGACTTCAGCATCGGTTTGCTTCGTCGTGACCAAGAACATTCTCGTAGTGGGCGCATCCGGAGTTTTCGGAGGGCTGCTCACCCAAAAATTCGCCGAATTGGGCTATCAGGTGCTTGGCACCGCTTCTTCAAACGATTCAGCCGCCAAGATACCTGCTGCGGCTTCGGTCAAACTGCTCTTAGACCTTGAGAAAAATTCGTCAATTGAACTTCTCGCCAATTACCTAAAATCCCAAGCGACTCAGCTTCACGGGGTTGCTTTTGCTTCAGGGCTGGTTGCATTTGGCGACAATTTGCCGTCGGCCGCAACTGACCGACTTTTCGCTGCTAACGCGACCGGCCCAATCAAACTTTTGAGTCAGCTAGATGAGCTGATCGCGCCGGGAGAATCAGATTCGATACCCTCTTTTCTCTGCGGAATTACTGGCGTGGTAGCTGAGAAGCCGATGGCTTCACTGGCACCCTATTCGGCATCCAAAGCGGCATTTTCGGCCTATCTAAAAGCTCAAACCAGACCCATGGCAAAACGAGGAATTCTGGTTCAAGATGCTCGGCCACCTCACACCGAAACCGGTCTCGCCACCCGACCTATTTTCGGAACAGCGCCCAATTTTGGTTTAGGGCTAGAGCCAGCCACCGTGATTGACCGGATTGTTGCCGGATTGATCGCTAAAGAGTCTGAGATCACAGCCGCCAGCTTCTAGTCAGAGCCTAGAATTGAGGCTCAAGCCGCGACGGAGTTCCGATGTCGAAAATTCGCAAGATTAGTTCAACCCTCGCCGATGGTCGCGACCTGGTCTATTTTGACGACGCAGATACTTTGCTCGGGCAGAATCGAAAAAGCGACCAACGTGAACTACCAGATCGCCCTCAGGTAGCCGAAATGCGGCTTGATTCACTGACGGGAGATTGGATCTCGGTAGCTGCCCACCGTCACGGAAGGGCCTTTCTACCGCCCGCACATCAGTGCCCGCTATGCCCAACCACCATTGAAAACCCTTCAGAGCTTCCCGATTTGTTTGACGTGGCCGTCTTTGAAAACAAGAGCCCATCGTTTGGGGCTGAGGTACTTGAGCAAGACGATGAAAACTACTCGGTAGTTTCAAAACTCAACTTAGGCACTACCCGAAAATCAATCGGTCGCTGTGAGGTTGTGGTTTTCAGCCCGGAGCATCTTGGCTCACTCAGTCAAATGCCCACTTCTAGAGTCAGAACTGTAATTGAAGCCTGGGCCGATCGCACCACAGTGCTTGGCGCACTGCCAGGAGTTCGACAGGTCTTCCCATTTGAAAACCGCGGTCAAGAAATTGGCGTTACGCTGCATCACCCGCACGGTCAGATTTATGCCTACCCGTATGTCACCCCTAGAACCACAAAACTTCTGAACTCAATTTCAAAATTCGGTGCAGATCTATTTCAAAAGACACTCGAGTTTGAACAGGCTGGCGAAAGAGTTTTGATCAATGGTGAGTACTTCACAGCGTATGTTCCCTTCGCTGGTAGATGGCCTATTGAGATTCACCTGCTACCCCACAGACACGTTGGCACAATTGACCAGCTAAATGTTGCCGAACGAGACGAACTTGCCGAGATTTACTCGAGATTACTCGGCGCAATGGACAAAATTTACTCGACACCGACCCCCTACATTTCTGCCTGGCATCAGGCACCGAAGGTTACGGGAGGCCAAAATGTGCGTCTGCAACTGCAGATTACTTCGCCTCGTCGAGCGGAAGACAAACTCAAGTATCTCGCTGGCTCTGAATCGGCGATGGGGGCGTTTATCGCCGACTTTCCGCCCGAGGTTACCGCTGAACAGATTCGGAGCGTGCTCAGATGACTGGGCTCGCTAACGAAACTGCAGCTGGTTTTCAAGTCAAGTACGGCTACCAACCATCGGGTGTTTGGTCAGCCCCTGGTCGAGTGAATCTAATCGGAGAACACACCGACTACAACGGAGGCTTTGTTCTGCCGCTAGCGATCAACCGAAGAACCTATGCAGCCGTGGCACTCAGAGCTGATTCGCTAATCAGAGTTGCCAGCAGCTTTAAATCTGAAGCAGTTGAGATTGATCTTCAAAAAATAAACCCGGGGCTAGAGCTTGACTGGGCCGCTTACCCGCTAGGAATGGCCTGGGCAGTCAGGACTAAGGCAATCGAACTCGGCCACAAAGCGCCAGACTTCGGTTTTGACACCTATATTCACTCCGATGTTCCAGTAGGGGCGGGCCTCTCATCGTCAGCTGCAATTGAATGCGCCATCGGAGTAGCGCTGAATGAGTTGTGGAATCTAGGCCTTGACGAACGCACGCTTGCCCGTTGTGGCCAGCTTGGTGAAAATCAGATTGTCGGGGCACCGACCGGAATTATGGATCAGTCAGCCTCGATGTTGGGCATTGCAGATCACGGAGTTCTGCTCGACTGCCTAACACTTGAAACAGAACCAATCGAGTTGGGTTTCGCAGCCGCAGGGCTTGAGCTTCTGATTATCGACACCCGTGTAGCCCACCGTTTGGTTGATGGCGGATACGCCGAGCGAAGAGCAGCTTGTGAGAGTTCCGCGGCAAAACTTCACGTGCAGTTTCTCAGAGATCTTGATGTGGCTCAGCTAGCGGATGCTGAATCGAAATTGAGTGCTATTGAATTTAAGCGAACGCGCCACGTCGTGACTGAGATTTCCCGTGTGATAGAGACCGTAGCGACTTTGAAATCAAAAGGTCCTAGCGCTATCGGTGGTCTATTGAAGGCAAGTCACGATTCGCTTCGCGGCGATTATGCAGTTTCAATTCCGGAACTTGATCTTGCAGTCGAGACCGCAATTGAAGCTGGAGCCGTAGGCGCACGTATGACCGGTGGCGGCTTTGGTGGAGCAGCAATAGCGCTCACTCCAAAGTCAAAACTAGAAGCCATAAGTGAAAGTGTTAGTCGCGCCTTTGCCTCAGCAGGCTATTTGGAGCCCAACATTTTCGCGGTTACTGCCGCCGATGGTGCAAAGCGCGAGGTTTAGCATTTACTGGGGTGCCAGGTTTGCGCCACAACGGTAAATAGCTGTAGCCAAATTGTCGATCGCACCCTTAGTTGAATCACTGACCGAGCCCAGCGCGTAAATAGCGAAAGTCAAGACTGATCCGTCTTTTGGTTTCATGTATCCGGCGAGGGTGTAGCCCTTTTTGATCCATCCGGTTTTGGCAAAAATGTGTCCGGCGGCATCAATATTGTCGCCCTTGAATCGATTGGCTAATGAACCTGACTCGCCAGCGACCGGTAGGCCTTGATTGATCACCGCAAGGTTTCCGGTCTGGTTAATTACCAACTTCATTAGTTTGGCTACCGTGGCCGGCGAAACGGCGTTGAAATCGCTAAGACCTGAACCATCGCGAATAACTACTCCACTGAGGTCGAGACCGGTGCCAGCCAGGGCGCGCTGATAAGCCTGAGTAAGCGAAGAAAAAGATCCATCAAAACCTTGGTCTAGCGAAATTAATCGGGCAAGCGCTTCGGCTTCAGTGTTGTCTGAGACCTGAAGCATATGGGTAATCCACTTGCTGATTGGCTGCGAAACCACTTTGGCAATTTCAACAGCTGAAGAAGATAGTGAACCCTTGGAAATGGTTGCAGATGCTGCAATTGCTCCCAACGCTTTCTTAAAGTGCTGGCCTGCAGCACCTACCGGGTTTGTTGAGCGCTTTGAAGTTTCCTGACTTGGGTTTGCACGGTCACCGTCGACCTGCAACGCGGTGACTTCAGACATGTAACCCTCGGTTTGTTCACTGCGCTCCCAGCTAGATTCCCAGCTTGGCGCCGGGAACATAGACGAGTCGAGGACAATTCTGGTTACCGCAGTTCCGTTTAGTCGCTGATTAACGTTCAATGCCAGTGTGCTTAGCTTTGGGGCATCTCGATATACAGATTGGGCACCCACTGCGGTTCTGGATAAGGTTGGGTCGCCCCCGCCAACCAGGTAGAGAACCCCAGGCGAAGTTGAGTCTTGATAAACCCTAGTTTCGGCACGGTAATTTGGCCCAAGAGATTCAAGTGCCGCGGCCGCGGTCAGCAATTTCATCACCGAAGCGGTAGCAGCCGGGGTATTTGCGTTTCGGTCGAAAAGGACCTCATCGGTTGCTGCATCAATTACGACGGCACTCAAATTTCCAAGCAGCGGATCGGTGAGGTAATCGGCAACAGAGCAGGTTCGAGAACTAGTCGGAGTCGAAGAGGGAGCGCTGCTTGCTGATGCCGTGCTTGAACCATTTGGCTGAGGTGCTGAGTTATTTGATCCGTTGGAAATGCTGAAGCCACCGATGATCAGAGCAAGTGCGGCTGCTCCAGAAACGGCACCAATTGCGGTTTCTTTTAGGTAGCCGAACCTCTTTGGTTTGTCAGTCAATTTTCGCCCTTATGTTCAGTTGCATTGGCACCGGTAAGCCGATTCTACCGGCGCTAATAATTTTGATTTAGATACCTAAAGTTGAATTCCAGCACCGCAGCTGTAGAAGCGAGCGGCGACAGTGTCGAGCGCTCCCCTGGCCGCATACCCAACTGATTTTCCGTTGGTGCCCCTCGCAAAAATGGCATAGGCCAGGGTGCTGCCATCCTTAGCTTTGATTGTTCCAGCCAACGAATAAAGGCCGGGAATGTAACCAGACTTGCCGGTCACATAATTTCTCGCCGCAGCATTTCCTCCGTTGAATCGAGTTGCTAGGGTGCCGGTTTTACCTGCGACCGGTAAATAGGTTTCAAGCTCACCGATTTTCGAGTGCCCCGCTGCAACCAACGCCATCAGCTCGGCAACCATTTTTGGCGTTACCCGATTTGCCTGAGCCAAACCGGAACCGTCTTTCATAACCAAACCTGCGGTGTCAATATTCAGGGCTTCGAGCTGTTGTTTGGTTAGTTTTTCAATTGAGCTAAACGAAGGTGAAAGCCCAGCTGCCTTTGCCGCATGCCTGACGATAAATTCAGTTTCAGTGTTGTCAGAAACCAGCATTGCGTGCTTTATCCAGGTACTCATTTTCTGGCTGGAAACCGAGGTTAGTGGCACCGCATCCTTCGGAGTTTTACCTTTTACTAGAGTTGCTCCTTCGGCCAGACCCTGCAGAGCGGCGCGAAAGTACTCGCCCGTTTTCAAGACCGGATCAGTGCTTCGGTAACCACTGTAGGCACGAGAAGTTAGATCAGGATTCGCTCTATCACTGTCGGTCTGTAGCGCGGTGATGTGTGAGATGTACCCATTTGTGCGATCAGAAGACTTCCAAGCTGAGTTGTAGCTTGGGCCACTAAAAAACGAACTGTCGAGAATAATTTTCTTAATCTCGGTCTCGCTGTTCCATTTTGAAAGCACCTGAAACGCGAGGGTTTCGAGACGTGGCGCGCCTAAATAGGTCGTGTAGCTGTCGCCGGTCATTTTGGAAAGCGTATGGTCGCCACCGCCGCGAAGAACAATCGTTCCTGGTTCAGCTGGCAAAGTTAGGACATCTGTTTTCGCCTTGTAGTCGAGAGGCAGTACAGTCATCGCAGCTGCTGCAGAGACCACCTTCAGCACCGAAGCGGAAGGTGTGGTTTCACTACCTCGAATGTTGAGCAGAACCTTTCCGCTTGCAACTTCAATGACGTAGCCATAAAACTGCCCTAGTGCTGACTGATTCACAGCAGTCTTAACCGAGCAGGGCTTGATAACCGCTGGTGTAGTTGGTGAAGGCTCTGCGCTAACCGTTGGGGTAGGCGATGGCGACTGCGTTTCGCTCGGTGATGGCGTCGGGGCGCCGTAGGCGGTGCCTCCACCAAAAACCGCAATCAGTAGACCAAGCGCAACTGTCTTCAAGTAATTCATTAACTTAAGGCTAAGTCAGCCCCGATTTAGAGGTCGAATGCCTCGCCGTCTTGAGGAGCAATTGCATCCCAATTAAGGTCTGCTCGAATGCGATCGGCAAGCGCATCTGCAGCACCGGCTTCACCGTGCACCACGAAGACCCGTTTGGGTTGTAATTCTGATGTGCGCAGCCAAGAAACCAACTCGTTTACATCTGCGTGCACTGAGAACGATTGAACCTGCTCAATTTGAGCCTTTACCGGGATCATTTGGCCGTGCATTTTGACAAACTCTTCGCCCTCTACCAAACGACGACCACGAGTGCCGACCGCCTGGTAGCCGACCAAAATCACCGAGTGCAACTGATTTGGCAGCATGTCTTTCAGGTGGTGCACAACCCGGCCACCGGTTGCCATACCTGAGGCAGAAATGATGATGCTAGGTTGCTTCGGCTTGTTGATGGTTTTTGACTCTTCGACGGTCATTAGTTCAACCAATGTTCCCGGGTTGAAGGGATCACCACCAGACCATTCATCTGCGATTTCAGGACGAATTTCTGGTGACCGATTGTCGATCGCATCCCGATAAAACGCTAAAGCTTTCAATGCCATCGGTGAATCAGCGAATATCGGAACCCGCGGAATTTCTCCCATTTCCATTAGTTCACGCAAACGCACCAAAATTACCTCTGTGCGGTCAACGGCAAATGCCGGAATCAATACTGAGCCGCCGCGGTCAATTGTTTGGTTGATGATGTCTTCGAAGTTTGATGTTTGTTCCACGTGTTCTCGGTCACCGTAGGTTGACTCTGTGATAACTGCGTCAAATTTTCCGGCCGGTACATCACCCGGGGGCTGCAGCAGCGGGTGTTCATCACGGCCCAAATCACCGGTGAATAAAAGTCGCAATCCAAAAAATTCGACCTCTAAAAATGCCGCACCGAGGATGTGCCCTGCTGGATGAAATGTTACGTAGGTTTCTTCAGCGACCCTGACCCGATCGTGAAATCGGTGTTCAACAAATTGAGTAACGGCCTGAGCTGCATCTTTCTCGCCATACAGCGCTTCTGGCGGGTTGTGCTTTGAGAAACCCTCTTTGGCAGCGTATTTCGCATCTTCCTCTTGAATTCGAGCTGAATCTAAAAGAATAACCTCAGCTAGTTTTGCCGTGTATTTGGTCGAGTGGATTTTTCCGCGAAAACCATCTTTCACCAGCTTGGGGATGTAGCCGCAGTGATCAAGGTGAGCATGCGACAAAATAACCGCATCAAGCTCGGCTACATCGATTGGCAGCGGATTCCAGTTTTTCAAACGCAGTTTTTTCAATCCTTGAAATAAGCCTGCGTCGACCATCACCTTGGTGTCGCCACAGCTCAACAAAAAACGGCTGCCGGTGACTGTTCCGGCTGCTCCCAAGAATCGAATTTGAGGTTTCTGCACTATTGCAGTCTATGTGGCTGGCAAACTGACAACGTGCGCAAGATATTTGACAACAGCTACCTGATGTTGGGGCTAACAGCAATCGCCTTGATTGCCGGGTTGGTTTTTGAACAGGTCAATTTGTCTCCATTGCCAGCGTATGCAGTTGGCGCCGGAGTTGGTTTTGCGCTTTCGCTGAAACTGCTGGTTGATGCGATTCGAGAAAAAGCCTTCGGCAGCGACGTCTTGGCCCTCATTTCAATCACCGCCACAGCACTCACCAACGAATGGTTGGCAGCAAGCGTAATTTCGCTCATGCTTGCCTCAGGACGCGCACTCGAAAATTGGGCGGCCGGACGAGCGAGGCTTCAACTGCGAGCACTACTTGAGCGTGCACCACATCAGGCTCATGTAATCGACTCCTCCGGTAACCTGCAGGATTTGCGCTTGAGTGAGGTTGCCGTTGGAACTCGCATTTTGGTTCGAAGTGGCGAGATTGTGCCGCTTGACGCAGAGGTACTGGCTGAATCTAGTTTTGATGAATCAGCTTTAACCGGTGAGCCGCTGCCGAAAAGCTACTCGGCAAATTCGCTAATCAATTCAGGTGTTGTCAACGCCGGCCAGTCGGTTGAAATGGTAACCACCCAGACCGAACAAAACAGCACCTATTCGGCACTGATTCGCCTGGTTGCCTCAGCCCAAGCCGACAGCGCAAACGGGGTGCGAGTCGCTAACAAGTGGGCGGTTCGCTTTGTACCTTTTGCAATGGCTTTGGCTGGTGGCACTTGGCTAATTACCGGTGAACTTGATCGAGCCGTTGCAGTTATTGTGGCTGCAACCCCTTGCCCGCTCATTCTTGCGGTACCGGTTGCCATCATCGCCGGCATGTCTAAAGCTGCTGGGCACGGCGCGGTGATCAAGGGTGGTGCTGCACTGGAACAGCTCGCCCGGGTAAAAACCATTTTGCTTGATAAGACGGGAACACTGACTCATGGTGGGCCTGCAATTTCAAGAATTGACGTTACCGAGCAGTTTTCAGCTGACGAGGTTTTGAGGTTGGCAGCATCACTTGAGCAAAGCAGCCCTCACGTAGTTGCCAAAGCTATCGTGGCCGAGGCTCAAGATCGTGACCTCGCATTAGAAATCGCAACTGGTGTCACCGAGCAACACGGTCATGGCGTAACCGGCATGGTCGGCGAAAGAAAAGTTTCAGTCGGGCAAATCTCTGAAGCACCCGACTGGGTAAACACTGAGTGCGATCTACTGGTTGGCGTGACCGTCGATGAGAGCTTAGTTGGGGTAATTGGCCTAGACGACCCGATTAGAGCTGATGCGATCGCAACCGTAACCCAGCTTCGCAAGTTAGGGCTAAACCGAATCGTTCTAGTTTCAGGCGATCGCGAAGACGCAGTTGCAAAAGTCGCCCAAGAGGTAGGCGCTGACGAACACTTCGCACAGTGCCAACCCAAAGACAAGTTAAAAATTGTTAGGGCAGAAATGCAAAGCACCATCGGAACCGTGGTTGCTGTCGGTGACGGAATCAATGATGCCCCTGCCCTGGCAGCTGCCCACGTCGGAGTGGCAATGGGCGCTCGAGGGGCCACCGCGGCAAGCGAGGCTGCCGACGTTGTAATTGTCGAAGATTCGATTCGGCAACTCGGCCTGGCCATCGATATTGCACAGGGGGCAAGAAATCGAGCATTACAGGCTGCAGGGGTTGGAATGAGTTGTGCGATGGTCGCCATGGTTGCAGCAAGTCTGGGCTTGCTTAGCGCAACCGGAGCAGCAATTTCTCAGGAAGCAATCGATGCGGCGGCAATTTTATGGGCGCTCGTGCCACATCGAATCAGGAAAAACTAGTCGAGCTGGCAGAACTCATCGAGTGGCTTTTTGCGGCCGGCAACCACGATGTGGTCTCCGTTGCGAAGCACTGTTTCAGGAAAGGCCGGAACATAGTTTCCATCGCCGTGGCTGATTGCCACCACGGTCACACCGTAGGTGCTGCGAATCTTGAGGTCAGCTAGAGTTTGGCCATCAAACTGGGTTGGGCTCTCTGCCTTGACCATGACAAAGTCTTCATCAATTTGCACGTAGTCTAGTGACTCACCAGAGACCATGTGTGCCACACGGCGTCCCATTTCTTTTTCAGGGAAAATCACGTGGTGCACACCAAGTTGCTCGAGAATTCGACCGTGAGAGGTTGAGTTCGCCTTAGCCCATACCTGCTTTACGCCAAGCTGAAGTAGCAGCGATGCCGTCAAAATGCTGGCCTCCAAATCGGCGCCGATTGCAACCACAGCGCTATCCATGTCTTGGATGCCCAACTCGCGAAGAGTTTCTTCATCGGTGGTGTCGGCCGAAACCACGTGGGTTAGCGTGGTCGAAAGGGCTTGAACAATCTTTTCGTCGGTGTCTATACCCAGAACCTGGTGCCCGCCATTTACCAGCTCGGTAGCCAGCGATGAGCCGAACCGACCAAGACCGATTACCGCGACGTTGGCCGAGTGAAAACTACGTTTGCGCCTTGGAGTTTCTGATGACATGGTTTTCTTCTTTCAGTGTTATTGAAAAACTAGCCGATGAGCGGGCGCTCTTTCGGGTATTCGAAGTGTCGTTTGGTGCGCCTGATGGCTAGAGATGTTGCGACCACAATTGGACCGAGGCGGCCAAAGAGCATCAACAAACAAAGTAAAAACTTGGCATGGTCGGGAAGCTGAGCAGTGATGCCGGTTGATAAGCCGGTCGTGCCAACCGCCGAGGTCACCTCAAACAAAATTTCATCAAGCGTGAATGTGGTAGTGAGTCGAAGCAACATGGTCGCACCAATTAGCACGAATGCCGCAATCGAAAAGATAGTTAGTGCCTGGCGCTGCATCGAACGAGGCAATCTGCGGTTGCCGATGTTGACGGCCGCTTCACCGCGAATTTCGGTGTAAATGATGTAGAAGAGCACCACTGCGGTTCCGATTTTGATGCCGCCGGCGGTAGAAGCGCTAGCACCACCGATGAACATAAGAATGTCCATAACCAGCCAAGAGCTCGGGTTGGCCTGACTAATGTCCATCGCATTAAAGCCTGCGGTGCGAGGCATCACTGCGGCAAAAATACTGTCGAGAATTTTACTAACCGGATCTAGTGTTCCGATGGTTGCGGGGTTGTTCCACTCGAGGACAGCCAGCACAATGGTTCCGCCCACCAGCAAAACCAGTGTTGCCCAAAGCACAATGCGGGTGTTTAGGGACCACTGGGCAGGCATCAAAATTGCAACGGGTTTGCCCATCCACAACCTAATTTGGTTCTTGGCACGGTCTCGAAGCTCGATGATTACCGGAAAACCGATACTCGCGATGATGACAGTCATGAACACCGGCGCGATTATCCACCCGTCGCGGGCAAAACCGATCATGCTGTCGGTGTAAAGAGCAAAACCGGCGTTGTTGAAAGCGGAAATTGCGTGGAAGATGCCGTGGCCTAGGGCTTTTTCAAAGTCGTACCCGTAATGGGTGATGAAACGGATAAACAGAAATACAAATAACAGAGCCTGGAAAAATAGCATCACTTTGGCGATGTTTTTCAGCAGACTCTTGATGTCGGGTGCAACAGAAATTGAGGCCTCTGAGGTGGTCATCATTTTGTTGCGGAGTGAGATTCGACCTTCAAGCAAAAATCCAACCAGGGTTGCAAATCCGATAATTCCGAATCCGCCCACTTGAATCAGTAGGGCGATGATCCAGTGACCGAATTGGCTCCAGTGGTTTTCAACATCGAGCGTACTCAGACCGGTGACTGTTACTGCCGATGTTGCAGTGAAAAGTGAATCTAAGAAAGGTGTTGATTTTCCGCTTTGAGTTGCGGTGGGAATCATCAGAAGAAAGGTTCCAAAAAGAATGATTACGGTGAACGCAATCGCAATTAGCTGCGTAGGGTGCAGGCCTTTACGGCGTGCCATAGGAACCTTCTTTTCAAGCTGCGGTTTGTGGCCGTTAAATCAGCGTTCCTATTATTCCGCTTAAGCCAAGGTTGTCGAGTGTTTTTTGCGCAACAAAACGAGAATTGTTGCCGTGGCCAAAATGCATAGCACTGCCGCAGTTATCCAGGCGATGAAGTAGGACCCCTCTTGCACCCTGATAAACCCGGCAAAAATTGCGGCGATGCTTGCTCCCACCTGGTGAAATGCAAACAGCCAACCAAATACGACAGCCGAGAGCTCTAAACCAAAATAGCGGCGGCACAACTCGATGGTTGGCGGAACGG
>JBEGRV010000002.1:0-76923 GCA_041180285.1 Actinomycetota bacterium | reverse complement strand
AAGACGTAGCTGTGCTCGCGCCAGCGGTCTACTCATAGAAAGGCATCGGGAACCACCCGGTTATGAATTTCAAAAAAGTTTTGCAGGGTCCATTCATCTGGATAGCGGCGGCAATTTTGGTGCTGCTTATCGGGTCATCTTTTGCGACCGGTCAGCAGGTTAAAAAGGTCGACACAGCCTACGGTTTGCAGCTAATTACCGACGGCAAGGCCGAATCGGTCAAGGTGCTTGATCGTGACCAGCGCGTTGATGTGGTCTTGAAAGTTGCCGATGGCGCGAACGGCAAAAATGTTCAGTTCTACTACGTAAAAGCTCGCGGCCCACAGGTGGTCAAGTCGATCGCCGAAGCCAACATCACCAAGGGCTACAACGACGACGTGCAAAGCACACCCTGGTACCTGGCAATCTTGGGAACGCTGCTTCCATTCATCATCATCGGTGCGATTTTCTGGTTCCTGATGTCTGGTCTTCAGGGCGGAAATTCTCGAGTGATGAACTTCGGGAAATCTCGCGCCAAGCTGGTCAATAAAGAGCAATCAAACGTTACTTTTGCCGATGTGGCGGGCGCCGATGAGGCGTTAGAAGAGCTTCAAGAAATTAAAGAGTTCTTGAAAGAGCCAGAGAAGTTTCAGAAGCTCGGCGCCAAAATTCCTCGAGGTGTGCTGCTCTATGGCCCTCCGGGAACCGGTAAAACTTTGGTGGCAAAGGCAGTTGCCGGTGAGGCCGGCGTACCCTTCTTCTCGATTTCGGGTTCTGACTTCGTTGAAATGTTTGTCGGTGTAGGTGCCTCACGTGTTCGCGATTTATTTGAGCAAGCTAAGGCTGCAGCCCCTGCAATTATTTTCGTCGATGAAATCGATGCTGTTGGTCGCCAGCGTGGTGCCGGGATCGGTGGTGGAAACGACGAGCGTGAGCAGACGCTTAACCAGTTGCTGGTTGAGATGGATGGCTTTGATTCAAAGACCAACGTGATTTTGATTGCGGCTACCAACCGCCCAGATGTGCTAGACCCAGCGCTGCTTCGCCCAGGTCGTTTTGATCGCCAAATTGGCGTTACCGCTCCTGACCTCAAGGGTCGCGAGCAAATTCTGAACGTGCACTCGAAAAACAAGCCTTTGGCTGATGACATCGACCTCGGTGTTGTTGCTCGTCGAACTCCTGGCTTTACCGGAGCCGATTTGGCCAACGTTCTGAATGAAGCCGCCTTGTTGACTGCTCGTCAAAACGAGAGCAAAATCACCGCTGCCACACTTGATGAGGCAATTGACCGAGTAATCGGTGGCCCGCAGAAGAAGTCTCGCCTGATGCAAGACCAAGAGCGATTGAATACCGCTTATCACGAAGCGGGGCATGCACTAGTTGCGGCCTCGCTAAACCACAGCGACCCGGTCACTAAAGTCACAATCTTGCCTCGTGGCCGTGCGCTCGGTTACACCATGGTGCTTCCCCTAGAAGACCGTTACTCGGTTTCGAGAAATCAGCTGCTTGACCAAATTGCCTACGCAATGGGTGGCCGTGTGGCTGAAGAAATCGTATTCCACGACCCAACCACCGGTGCCTCTAACGACTTTGAAAAGGCAACCAACATTGCTCGCCAAATGGTCACCCAATATGGTTTCTCGTCGAAGTTAGGTTCGGTCTCGTTTGCCGGTGGCGGCGAGGTTTTCATCGGCCGCGACATGGGCCAGGTTCGCGAATACTCTGAGGCAACCGCTCAAGAAATTGACGCAGAAATCAAAGCCATTCTCGATTCAGCACACGACGAGGCCTATCGCGCACTGACCACAAACCGTGCAGTGCTCGATGAGTTGGCAAAGCAGCTCATGGAAAATGAAACCCTGCAGCAGGAAGAAATCGCCACGATTTTCAAGCCGGTTAAGAAGCTCGCTGCTCGCCCAACTTGGCTATCTAAGAAGACTCGTCCGGTTTCAAAACAGGGTCCAATTGCCATTCCAGTAAAGGGCTCAACCGCGGCTAAGCAGAAAGCGGCTGCCAAAGCCGAGGCTGAGGCTGCAAAAAAGCCAGCTCGCCGTTCGGCTCCCAAAGCAACAGTTTCTAAAGCTGCTGCCAAGCCGGCAACTGCTAAACCGCGTTCACCGAGAAAGCCAAAGTCTGACTAGCCGTGGTTGATACTCAGCGCATAAAGCTTGCTGTGGTTGAACTTCTAGCCGCAATCGGTGAAGATCCAAATCGCAGTGAACTTTTAGCTACCCCCGACAAGGTCGCTGAATCGTACGCTGAGTTTTTTAAGGGTGTAAACCAAGACGAAACTCTTGCTTTGGCTGACCCATTTTCTGCTGAACACAATGAAGTCGTTATTTTAAAAGACATTGATTTTGTCTCCATGTGCGAGCATCATCTACTGCCGTTTACCGGTGTAGCCCACATTGCTTATCTGCCAGATGACAAAGTAGTTGGGCTAGGTAGGCTGCCAAAGCTGGTCGAAATTGTTGCATCCCGCCCTCAGCTTCAAGAAAATCTGACTTCGCAAATAGCCGACGCACTCGAAAAGGGTCTAGGCACAAAAGGTGTTGTGGTTGTGGTGCAGGCTCGCCACCACTGTGTTGTTTCTCGTGGCGCACGTCAACCCGAAGCCAACACCATCACCATGGCCGCTCGCGGTTGCTATGCCGAACCAGCCGCGCGCGCTGAAGTAATGTCGCTAATCACGAAGTAGCCCGATGACTCAAAATGCGTTCAATCGCCCCTTGGTCATGGGGGTTTTGAACGTAACCCCAGATTCGTTTAGCGACGGTGGCCAACACCTGGCACTCGAGTCAGCCCTCGACCATGCCCGGCTGCTACTCATGGGCGGCGCAAACATTATCGACATTGGCGGCGAATCAACACGGCCGGGCGCCGAGCGAGTTCCGGTAGAGATCGAATTGGGTCGGGTTATTCCGGTTATCGAAGCCCTTGTTGTTGAGCTCGCCAAGAGCGGTCGACACGATGTGCAAATCAGCATCGACACCATGAATGCGGCGACGGCTCTTGCAGCGGTGGCGGCGGGCGCACACATAATCAACGATGTTTCAGGCGGGTTAGCTGATCCGAAGATGCTGTCCGTTGCTGCAGCCAGCGGAGCAAAAATAATACTTTCTCACTGGCGAGGCTTTTCAGAAAAAATGGATGACCTAGCCCAATACCAAGATGTTGCTCGTGAGGTTTCCATCGAGCTCAAGCTGCGCATCGATGCCGCGATTTCAGCCGGAGTCGACAAAAATAAAATCGTCGTAGACCCAGGTTTAGGTTTTGCTAAAGACATGCAGCAAAACTGGCAGCTGGTTGCTCGCTTAGATGAACTTGAGAAACTCGGCTATCCGATTTTGGTCGGAGCCAGCCGCAAGCGTTTTCTTGCGGGCGTGTTAGACGCAGAATTAGAAGAAGACACGGCAGCCTTGAGTAATTCACGTCGAGACCTAGCCACCGCAGTGCTCACCGCACTGTTACTGCAGCGAAAACTCTGGGGAGTTCGGGTTCACAACGTGGTTGCGACTGCAGATGCCATTGCGGTTGTTGCGGCCCTTCGAGAAGCAGAGCAGAGTTAATCGGTGATCCAAAAAATCAAGCTGACCGGCCTTGAGGTTTTTGCAAACCACGGTGTCTACGAATTTGAGCGGGAGCGCGGGCAACGCTTTGTCATTGATGTTTCGCTAACTATCGACGCAACTGCTGCTGCAACACAAGATGACATTGAAAAAACAATCCACTACGGAGAGCTTGCCGACGCAATTGTGGCTGACGTGGCTTGCGACCCGGTCGATCTAATTGAAACTTTGGCTCAACGCTTGCTGAGGCTGGTTCTTGAATTCGGGGGAAAAGATTCGCCGATCAAAAAAGCCAAAATTACTGTTCACAAACCTGATGCTCCGATCAATCACAGTTTTGAGGATGTTTCAGTTACCGTAAAAGGGAAACGCTAATGGCCGCGGTTCAGGCCTTTTTGGCTTTTGGCAGCAACCTAGGAAAGCGCCGCAAAACAATAAAGTCTGCGGTAAGTCAGTTGAGCAAAACCGACGGAATCACCAACATAAAACTTTCGCCATTTGTTGAATCTGCAGCGCTTACCGAATCTGGTGTCGATGAGTCAGCGCCCGCTTACATAAACGCGGTGGCTAGCATCGAAACCACACTGAGACCGAAGGCGTTGTTAGCAGCGGTGCGAAAAGTTGAAACCGATCACGGCCGGGTAAGGCTGGAGCGCTGGGGCTCGAGAACCCTCGACATCGATATTTTGACCTACGGCAACGAGATCAGGTCGAGTAAAGATCTCACCATTCCGCACCCCAGAGCTTTTGAGCGAGCTTTTGTCATGGTTCCGTGGGCTCTGCTAGATCCAAAAGCAATTTTGCCCGGGCACGGTTCGGTCGCTGAACTGGCCTCTGAACTTGATACACAGGTCAAGGTGGTCAAATGAAGCAGCTGAAAATAAGCACTTTGTTTGGCTGGCTGGTACCCACGCTCACACTCGCGTTTTTTGCGGCTGAATTTTTAGTTCAGAACGGCGAGGCAATTCCTGCAGCTGGGCTCGAAATCATTGTGACGCTGCCCCTGCTGGGGTTAGCTGTGGTGTTTATGGCAATTCCAATTTTCAAATATCGCAAAGCCATGGTCGATCGAAAAGTCGTGCCGCGAGTTAACCCGTTCTATGCAGTCCGCGTGGTGTTGTTGGCCAAAGCCGTAGCAATCTCAGGCGCAATTTTTATCGGATGGCATGCCGGCCTAGCCTGGGCTCAATTTTCTTCGCCCGTGGTTACCGACGCCATTTGGCAAAATCTATGGGCGATGTTCGGTGGCCTCGTGATGGTGGTTTGCGGGCTAATTGTTGAGCGCAACTGTCGAGTTCCTGAAGATGACAAAACCGATGGGGCGGCAGCGTGAGGCCGAAACTTACCTTCGGGGTAATCGGTGCCGGCACTGTCGGTGCTGTGTTAGGCCAGGCCTTGGCCGCCGCAGGCCACATCCTGGTTGGCTTCACAACCACTGAGCCAGCCAATATTGAGCGCGCCGAGGTGCTGCTGCCCGGTGCTGCGCGCCTCACAGTTCCAGAGGTTTTGCAGCGAGCAGATTTTATTTTGTTTGCTGTTCCAGGTTCCGAACTTGGCAAGGTGATTCAAGGAATCACCGACCTGGGATTATGGCGAAGTGGGCAATTGGTTTGTCACACCAGCCCCGCCTACGGGCACTCGGTCTTTGATCCTGCAGTCGATCAGGGGGTAATTCCGATTGCCATTCATCCTGCTATGAATTTCACCGGAACTTCCGTTGACCTTGCCAGATTGCGTGAGAGTTTCTTCGCTGTCTCGGCCCCGCCGGTTGCCGTGCCGATTGCACAGGCCTTGGTCATCGAAATGGGTGGCGAACCTTTCGTTGTTGCCGAAGAAAATCGAGAAAAATACGCCGAGGCAATTAGCGTTGCCACAGATTTTTCATCGCTGGTGGTTAACCAATCGATCGGGCTGCTCGAAGGTGTGGGTCTTGTCGATTCCAGGTCAATCCTTGCTCCTCTGTTCAGAAGCTCACTTGAACGAGCATTGGCCCAGGGCCACCAGCCAATTGACCCTGAAGAGTTGCTGCGATGAAACAGGTAACTACAGCCGATCGCTTACGAGCATTAGTAGATGCAGCTCGATCAGAGGGTCAAAAGATTGGGTTTGTGCCAACCATGGGGGCACTACACGAAGGCCATCTTTCACTAATCAGGCTTGCTCAGCAGAAGGCAGATTTTGTCATTGCATCCATTTTTGTGAACCCCCTTCAATTCGGCAAAGATGAAGACTTCGATCGCTACCCACGCACTGTCGAAGCTGATGCTTCGAAGCTCGAGGCCGTAGGCGCTGACGTTTTGTTCATGCCAGACGTAGCCGAGGTCTATCCAAACGGTTCGACGGTCACAAAATTTGCCGGCCCAATTGGCGAGATTCTTGAGGGAGAGGCGCGTCCCGGTCACTTTGACGGAATGCTCACGGTGGTAGCCAGACTCTTTGATTTGGTGCAACCCGATGTGGTCATTTTTGGCGCCAAAGATGCGCAGCAGTTGTTTCTGATTCGACAAATGGCTGCGGTCGATTACCCGACGCTTCAAATTGTCGAGGCGCCCATTATTAGAGAGCTCTCGGGTCTTGCGATGTCTAGCCGGAACAGCTATCTGAGTGAGTCTGAGCATCAGCTCGCCGACAAAATAAATCGCGTGCTTACTGCAGCAAAGAACGCCGCTACCTCGCCCGCGGCCGCACTTGAGAAGGCGCAAGCCGGGTTCGAGAGCATGCCTGAGGCTAAACTTGGATACATCAGCCTTGTTTCGGCGGAAAATTTTCAGTCAGTTACTGAAAACTTCCGCGGTCGGGCACTTTTGCTGGTTGCTGCGGTGATTGGCAAAACCCGGCTCATCGACAACATTGAAATCAATTTTTAGGAGTGCGCGTGAGCGACGAAAATCTAACGCTTGAGCAAGAAGAGCAAGACCTGCCCGAGCAAATTGCAGTTCGTCTAGCAAAGCGTGAGCGCCTGCTCGCCAATGGTGAGGCCTACCCGGTTAGTTTGCCGATTACACACACCATCGATGAGGTTCGAGCCAAGTACCCAGACCTAGAAATTGATGTGGCTACCGGAGATAAGGTGGCCCTGGCCGGACGAATTGTTTTTCAACGCAACACAGGCAAACTCTGCTTCGCTACCCTTCAGGCTGGCACGGGCACTCGCATCCAGGCCATGCTTTCGCTCGATAAGGTGGGCGAGCAATCGCTCGAAGAGTGGAAAGAACTCAGCGACCTTGGCGATCACGTTTTTGTAGCCGGTGAGGTAATTACCTCGAAGCGTGGCGAGCTTTCGATTCTTGTCGAGAACTGGCAAATGGCCGCTAAGACCATTCGCCCACTGCCAAATATGCACAACGAGCTGGGTGAGGAATACCGTGTTCGCCACCGTTATGTTGACCTAATCGTTCGTGACCGCGCTCGAGAGGTTGTGCAGATTCGTTCAAAGGTGATGCAGTCATTGCGCCGCACCTTCGACGCTCAGAACTTTATTGAGGTTGAGACACCGATGCTGCAGACCATTCACGGTGGCGCATCTGCTCGCCCATTTAAAACTCATTCAAATGCCTTTGATACTGAATTGTTCTTGCGCATCGCACCAGAGCTTTTCTTGAAGCGCGCAGTAGTTGGCGGCATCGATCGAGTCTTTGAAATCAACCGTAACTTCCGCAATGAGGGCGCAGACCGCACCCACTCGCCAGAATTTGCAATGCTCGAGGCATATCAGGCCTACGGCGACTACAACTCAATTGCCGACCTCACTCAACAGCTCATCCAGAATGCAGCTATGGATGTATTCGGGACCCACCAGGTTGAGCTTGAAGATGGCTCGATCAACAATCTTGGTGGCCAGTGGGCGCGCATTTCGATGTATGAATCGCTGTCGGCTGCAGCGGGCGTTGAAATCACTCCTGAAACCCCAATTGCTGAGTTGAAGAAAATTGCCGACCGGGTCGAAATTGAGATCGATCACCCGCTGCACGGCAAATATGTCGAAGAGCTTTGGGAGCACTTCGTGAAAGCCGACCTGGTTGACCCAACATTCGTAATGGATTTCCCGGTTGACACCTCACCGCTGACCCGCGACCACCGCAGCAAGAGTGGCGTGGTTGAGAAGTGGGATCTCTACATTCGTGGCTACGAGCAGGCAACCGGCTACTCAGAGTTGGTTGACCCGGTCATTCAGCGCGAGCGCTTTATCGCCCAGGTTCAGTTGGCTGCTGCCGGCGATCCCGAGGCCATGAAGCTCGACGAAGAATTCTTGAAAGCCCTTGAGTTTGGCATGCCACCTTCGGGCGGCATGGGTATGGGAATCGACCGTTTGCTAATGAGCTTGACGGGTCTCGGCATTCGAGAGACCATTATGTTCCCACTCGTAAAGTAGGCGCCCAATGGACATCCTGTTTGAAATTTTGCTCGGATTGATTCCGCCGGCACTGGTCGGTCTGTTGTTTTACATTGTGATGCGGTCAATTTTCAGGGCGGATGCCAAAGAGCGTTCGGTCTACCAGAAGATGGAAGCTGAAATGCGCGCCGAACAGACTTCAAATAAATCAAAAACGAAGACCAAGTAGCCTTCACCCCACAGCGAACAGGTCTATTTTCAAGACCTCCATCTGGTTAACATTCCTATAGAACCGCACCAAACGGCGTTCAAGGAGTACCAGATGTTTGAGAAATTCACCGACAAAGCTCGTCGCGTAGTTGTGCTTGCCCAAGAAGAGGCCAAGCTTCTAAACCACAACTACATTGGCACCGAGCACATTCTTCTCGGTCTCATTCACGAGGGTGAAGGCGTTGCCGCAAAGGCGCTTGAGGCACTGGGCATCAACCTGGATGCAGTGCGTGAGCAGGTTCAAGAAATTATCGGCCAGGGTCAGCAATCTCCTGCCGGGCACATCCCATTCACTCCGCGTGCCAAGAAGGTTCTCGAACTTTCACTTCGCGAGGCACTTCAGCTTGGTCACTCATACATTGGCACCGAGCACTTGCTGCTCGGTCTGATCCGTGAGGGCGAGGGTGTTGCGGCTCAGGTGCTTACCAAGCTTGGAGCCGACACCAACCGAGTTCGCCAACAGGTGATCCAGCTGCTCTCGGGCTTCCAGGGCAAAGAGACAGTTAACGTCGGCGCCGAAACCACTGAAAAGCAAAAAGGATCACAGATCCTCGACCAGTTTGGCCGCAACCTAACTCAGGCTGCAGCAGATGGCAAGCTTGACCCGGTAATCGGTCGCGAGCGCGAGATCGAACGCGTCATGCAAATTCTTTCAAGACGCAGCAAGAACAACCCAATTTTGATTGGTGAACCTGGCGTGGGTAAAACCGCGGTTGTCGAAGGTCTGGCTCAGGCAATCGTTTCAGGAAATGTTCCAGAGACTCTTAAGGGCAAGCAGCTCTACACGCTAGACATGGGTGCGCTAATTGCAGGTAGCCGTTACCGCGGAGACTTTGAAGAGCGCCTCAAGAAGGTGACCAAGGAAATTCGTACCCGTGGCGACATCATCACCTTCATCGACGAAATTCACACCCTGGTTGGTGCCGGAGCCGCCGAGGGTGCAATCGATGCTGCATCAATTTTGAAGCCGCTGCTGGCACGTGGCGAACTCCAGACCATTGGTGCAACCACACTTGATGAATACCGTAAGCATTTTGAAAAAGATGCGGCGCTGGTTCGCCGCTTCCAGTCGGTTCAAGTAAGCGAGCCAACGTTGCCTATGGCGATCAACATTTTGAAGGGTCTTCGTGATCGCTACGAGGCTCACCACAAGGTGGCAATTACCGACCAGGCAATTGTTGCTGCAGCCCAGCTATCAGATCGCTACATCACCGACCGGTTCTTGCCAGACAAGGCAATTGACCTGATTGATGAGGCAGGTGCTCGTTTGCGCCTGAGTATCCTTTCATCGCCGCCAGAGCTCAAAGAAATAGACGAGAAGATCGCCGACCTAAAGAAGCAAAAAGAAAAGGCAATCGAAAACCAAGACTACGAAGGTGCAGCCGCGACTCGCGACGAAGAAAAACGCCTTACCGCTGACCGCTTGCGTCTAGAAAAGGAATACCGCAACAATAACGTTGCTGCCCAGGGCGTAGTCGACGAGGGCATCATCGCCGAGGTGCTATCTCAGGCAACCGGAATTCCTGTCTTCAAGCTCTCTGAAGAAGAAAGCGCCAAGTTGATCTTCATGGAAGACGAGCTACACAAGCGAGTCATCGGCCAAGAAGAAGCCATCAAGGCAATTTCAAAGTCGATTCGTCGCCAGCGTGCCGGTCTGAAAGACCCAAACCGCCCATCCGGTTCGTTCATTTTTGCTGGCCCAACCGGTGTTGGAAAGACCGAACTAGCCAAGGCGCTCGCCGAATTCCTGTTTGACGACGAGGGCGCTCTAATCTCACTCGACATGAGCGAATACGGCGAAAAGCACACGGTTTCACGTTTGTTTGGTGCCCCTCCGGGCTTCGTCGGATTCGAAGAGGGTGGCCAGCTGACCGAAAAGGTTCGCCGCAAGCCATTCAGCGTGGTGCTGTTCGACGAGATCGAAAAAGCTCACCCAGACATCTTCAACTCACTGCTTCAGATTCTTGAAGAGGGTCGTCTAACCGACGGCCAGGGTCGAATTGTCGATTTCAAGAACACCATCATCATCATGACCACCAACCTCGGTACTCGCGACATTGCTCGCGGTGCAATGGGCTTCACCCTCGAGGGATCAAGTGAAAACGACTACGAGCGCATGAAGGGTAAGGTCAACGAAGAACTCAAGAAGAGCTTCAAACCAGAGTTCTTGAACCGCGTTGACGAGACCATCGTGTTCCCACAGCTAACCAAGCCTGAGCTGGTTCAGATTGTCGACCTTTTTGTAAAGCGACTTGCAGTTCGCCTAGAAGACCGCGATATGACCATCGCGGTAAGCCAGGCAGCAAAGGATCGCCTAATCGAAATCGGATTCGATCCCGCGCTGGGAGCTCGACCACTGCGTCGTGCCGTTCAGCGTGAAATCGAAGACAAACTTTCTGAGAAGATCATGCACGGTGAGCTAAAGAACACCGCTCACGTTGAGGTTGATTTTGTGAACGGCGAGTTCATTTTCACCAGTCGCGTGCGTGAATCCGCTACCGTTTAGTTCATGACTTCAACAACCATTCGGGTACGCCCGGCAACCACTGCCGACGTTCGCGACATAAATGCCATGCGCGCGTCACTTGAAGACTCTCGAATTCTTCTTGGGCGTGAGCTGGTCGATCTTTACGAATCGGTGCCCGAATTTCTAGTGGCTGAAGACTCAAACGGAAACGTTATTGGCGCGGGTGCACTGCACGTGATGTGGGAAGACCTAGCAGAGGTGCGTTCGATGGTAGTTGCCGAACACGTTCGCGGCACCGGAATTGGCCGCGCCATCCTTGACGCACTAATCGAACGAGCAAAGTCGCTCAACATCAAACGGGTTTTCTGTCTCACCTTTGAGGTCGATTTTTTCTCGAAGGTTGGCTTCGAGCCAATTTCCGATGTCCCGGTTGATGCCGAGACCTATGCTCAAATGGTCCGCTCAAACGACGATGGTGTTGCAGAGTTTCTTGATTTGGCTAGAGTGAAGCAAAACACGCTGGGCAACACGAGGATGCTCCGCGTTCTGTAGCTCATCGTTGGTTAGCCTTGACGCATGACCAACTCCCGTTATGGCCGTGGCCGCCCCTCAAAAGCTGTTTATCGTCGTCGTCGCATCATTGCGCTGGCAGTTGTGGCGCTTACCGGCTGGTTGTTGTGGCTGTTGCTCTCATCGGTTTTCGCCTGGATTGGCAGCATTTTCAACCCTCAAACAGACCCTGCCGATGGTGTTACACCGGTTGCCGGTTCGACCTGCGCGCCAGGTTCGGTGGTAGTCGAGCCGGTGGTTGCAAATTCAGCTGGCAGCCCGCAAACCGCATTCGAGCCGGGCGTCTTTCCATACATAGGCTACGCGATTACCAACACCGGATCAGTCGACTGCACCTTCGATGTTGGTGCTGCGGTCACTTATTTCACAATTTCAAGTGGATCAGAGGTTATCTGGGATTCAGCCCAGTGTGATCGCACCGGCGCCGGTAACAACATAATTAGCCTCAAGGCTGGCGACCGTTTGACCAGCCCGGTGAGCATTTGGTATCGCGTTTCAACTAGCCCAGACACTATCGGGTGCGGTGCTGATCAGAAACTTGTCGTCGGTGAAGGTGCTTCGTACCACTTGAAAGCCACAGTCAACGGCGTAATTTCGCAGCAAGACCTGCAGTTCGTATTGAACTAGTAGCTCGGGCAACCCTTTACCAGTTGAGGGCAAGCGCCAGTGCTGCTCTGAGGTCGCCGACTTTGTTATCGACCGACCTCGTAAAACCGAGGCGATTAGCCTCATTAGCTCGAAGCTTGTCGTTGCTTACTTTGCGAATTTCTCCGGCCAGTGAAATTTCACCGTAGGCGGCTAAGTTGTGCGCGATTGGTTTGTCGTTTACCGCTGATGCTATGGCGATGGCGATTGCTAAATCGGCAGCAGGTTCGGTCAGTTTTACCCCGCCCACTGTCGAAACGTAAACGTCTAATTCGCCAACCCTGAGACCTGCTCGTCGCTCTAGAACAGCAAGCAGCATCGCGACTCTAGAGGCATCGACTCCGTTTGTGACGCGACGAGGTTGCGGGGCAGAAGACTTCACCACGAGTGCCTGTACCTCGGCAATAAGCGCTCTTCGCCCCTCGACGGTTACGGTTACACAGGTTCCGGATACCGGCGTTTCGCTTCGCGATAAGAATAATCCGGATGGATCTGGAACTTCAGCGATGCCCTCACCGGTCATTTCAAAACAGCCGACCTCGTCGGTCGGGCCAAACCGGTTTTTCATGCTGCGCACGAAACGAAGCGAAGTTTGCCGATCGCCCTCGAAATGGCAAACCACGTCGACCAAATGCTCTAGAGCTCGCGGGCCCGCGATGTTTCCATCTTTAGTTACGTGGCCAACCAAAACCAACGGCAGGTCACGCTCTTTCGCAACTCGAATTAGGTTGGCTGCAACCTCGCGAATTTGTGATGGCATACCCGCAGCGCCATCAATTTCGGCCGCAGAGATGGTTTGCACTGAATCAACGATCAATAGCTCGGGTGCGATTGCTTCAATTTGCCCGAGCACCGTTGCAAGATCATTTTCTGATGCGAGGTAAATATTCGGATTGAGTGCACCGGTGCGTTCAGCCCGAAGCTTTATTTGACCGACTGACTCTTCGCCGCTGACGTAGAGCACGCGTTTTCCTGCGTTTGCTGTGTGTGCAGCGACCTCGAGTAGCAAAGTTGACTTTCCGACTCCGGGTTCACCCGAGAGCAGAATTACTGCGCCCGGAACAATGCCGCCGCCGAGTACTCGGTCAAATTCGGCTACGCCGGTGGGCCAGGCGGTAACGCTCTCAGTCGAAACATCGGTGATCGGTTTCGCTGAATTATTTCCGGCAACCACCACCGCTTTGATTTGTTTCGCAGCACCCAGACCGCGAGCTCCGGCAACGGTTTCAACCATGGTGCTCCAGGCTTGGCACTCGCCACAGCGACCGACCCACTTCGCCGTTTGCCATCCGCATTCAGAGCAGACGAAATTTGTTTTAGGAGATGCCATAAAACAAAACTACCGCCTTGGTCCGACCTAAACTGAACCTGTGAATATCAACCGCATCGCCATTCTTGGCTCAGGATCAATGGGTGGCGCCATCCTCGCCGGTTTATTGGCTTCAGATTTTGATCCAGCCAGAGTTGCCGTTAGCACGAAAAGCAAATCAAGCGCTGAGGCGCAGATTTCGCAACTGGGTATTCAGGCTTTCTCTCTCGAAGAATTCTCGGATGCAAATCTGCGCGCGGTTGCCGATGCCGATGTGGTTTTGGTTGCGGTCAAACCCGCCTACGTGATTGAAGTTCTCAACCAAGTCAGGGCGGCGCTTAGAGACGACGCTTTAGTTATCAGCGTGGCAGCCGGTGTAAAAAACAGCACAATGGAAGCTGCTGTGGCTGATTCGGTTGCAGTTATTCGATCAATGCCGAACACACCCGCAATCGTTTCTAGAGCGGTCACTGGCATTGCGCCAGGTGAGCGGGCAACCGAAGCACAACTGCAAACCGCAATCGACCTGTTCCTGACCGTGGGTAAAGTAGTAGTTGTCGATGAAGACCAAATTGATGCGCTTAGCACCATTTCTGGTTCTGGCCCAGCCTATGTTTTCTATCTAATCGAGCAGCTAACGGCGGCGGCAAAACATCACGGTTTTGATGACGAGTCGGCTGCGATGTTGGTCAACGAAACTGTTCTCGGAGCGGCAGAGTTGCTGATTGCCTCAGGAAAGTCACCTGAAGAACTGCGTCGTCAGGTAACCAGCCCAAACGGCACTACTGAACGAGCCATAGCTCGCATGGAGCAGGCTGATTTGGGTGAGATGTTTATTGAGGCCACCGAGGCCGCTTTAGCCCGCGCCCGCGAGCTTGCTGCTGGCGCCTAAACTTTCAGCTGATTATCGAGAACAAATAGGCCGCTGAACGCACTCAGCATCGCTTGGTTCCACTCTCGCTCGCCAATTGGATCCGTGTCGAGCTCTGCCACAACTTTTCCGTGCAGCATGCCCAGAACCATTACGGCGGCGGCTCGGGGGCTTAGGTGAGGCTTCAGCATTTTGCGGTCGCGCAGAATTTCCATAACCTCGGTCAGACCATTGGTGAGTTCATTTTGCACTTCTGCAAGTGCCTGGCGCAGTAACGGGCGGCCGGTAGTGTTTCCGATTATGCAGGCTCGCTCTGCCGCGGGCAAACGAGTGAAGTGATTGGTGAGAAAAACAAACATCTCGTCATAGTGAGCCGCTATTTCTTGGGTGCTGTGCATCTTGCTCATGAATTTCTTGACGCGATTGATGTCGTCTCGAACTGCGCTAGCAAAATTGTGCACGTAGGTTGCGCGAATCAGACCATCTCGATCTCCGAAGTGGTGATAGATCGATCCGATAGAAACTTTCGCCGCCGCTGAAATTTCTTGGATGCGCACCGCGGCCTCGCCGCCGGTTTTTATGGCCTGATTAGCCTCGTGAATTACCGAGGCTACGGTGTCTTTGGCGCGCTCTTGCTTTGGGGCAGGAACGTTTTTAGTAGCGCTTGGCATGGGGCCTCATTTTTAGAAAATTGGCGGTCTATTTTCGAATAAAAACAAAGGGGGCCGGAAACTTATTCCGACCCCCTCGTTGATTTCTAAGTTATTTTTTAGCTTTTGCAGCTTTCTTAACTTTTGCTCCAAGCACCATCTGAAGACCGATGGCTAGGGCTAGGCCGACAACCTGAGCCAGCACGAAAGTGCTGATGGTGCCGATGCCTGCGCCGGTGAAGAGCAAACCGAAGCTAACCGCTGGGTTTGCCTGTGCGCCAGTGCCGGTGAATGTGCCGGCGGCAAAAACCCAGGCAGCAACTGCAACCCAAATCAGGTGAGCCTGCTTGTTTGAGGCTAGGTGGCCGATTAGCAGCACCAAGCCAGCGGTTGCAACAACTTCGCCGATAACCAGGGGAGCGCTTGCGACGTTGGTGTTCGAAATAGCGGTGATTGTGTTACCCCATAGTGCTAGACCTAGTGCTGCACCGGCGAGAGCACCCAGCAGCTGTGAGCCGATGTAGCTGAGGAGTTCTCTTAGTGAAATTTCTTTGCGTGAGTAGAAGTAGAGGGAAACCACCGGGTTGAAGTGAGCGCCGCTAACGCCGCCCAGAAGCAGAATCATGAGGCCCAGGGTAAGTGCAAGCGACAGCTGCTTTAGCGGTGATCCCGAAGAAACTGAACCGGCAATTGCAGTCAGAAAAACTGCGGTGCCGAGAAATTCGGCAAACGATTTTTTGAAGGTTGCATTCATTGTTTTAGTGTTCCAATCTCGATTTGCACTTCATTGTGTTTGAGGAACCAGGGTTTCCAGGGGCCATCAAATCTCGCCCAGTATATTTGCCCCCGGGTTTCGTGACCGGCATTTTTCAAAGCGTTAATCAGAATTTCTCCCTCTCCCCGAAATTTTTCTTCACTCCAGGCCCCGCCAAATCTTCTAGCGGCGGCGAGGTGTTCAGGCCAAGTTCGGGTGGTGATTCTGGCGTCGTTTGGCGCAGGAACGTCAGCTTGGCTCATTCCTGTGGGCAGAACAAAACTGATGCGATAGCTATTGGTTTGCTCAAACTGCAAAACTGGCGCGGTCATTGCGATCTCTTGGGAGCGAGCATTCCCACCAAAAATGAAGGATGCCAACGGCCTAAAGCCATTCCAAGTCGATGTGGTGAAATCGCCTTCGGCTTCGATTTCAATCAGTTGGCAGCTGGGGTATCGGCGAATTTCAAATTCGGCTGCCTTGGTAACTAGCTCGTATGGCTGTAGTTCGGTCACGGTAGAAGCGTATTCGCAAACCCGCTAGAATAGGGAAATCGTTTTGCTGGTCTATCTGACCGGCAGCACCAATTTCTGTGAGGTTTTTGTGGGTTCAGTAATTAAGAAGCGCCGCAAGCGTATGTCGAAGAAGAAGCACCGTAAGTTGCTTCGCAAGACTCGCCACCAGCGTCGCAATAAGAAGTAAGACTTCAAAAACTCCCGTCAATTCGGCGGGAGTTTTTTTATGGCTGAATGACTGTCGTCGTAACGAAAAATTAGCGCTTGAGATCGCGCTTTTTGAAATCAAGAATCTTCCAGCCGGCCGCTTTGGCGTGTGCCGTCAAGATTTTGTCCGGGTTTACCGCAATCGGGTGGCCAACCTTGCTGAGCATCGGCAGGTCATTGTGGCTGTCGCTGTAAGCATATGAACGTCTGAGGCTGATGTTTCGATCTTTGGCTAGCTGCCTCACAGCTTTAGCTTTGGCTTTACCGTGCAGCGCTTTGCCGGTCAGCTTGCCGGTGATAATCCCGTTTTTTCGCCCAACCGTGGTGCCGAGGCCACCGGTAAGGCCAAGTTTGTGAGCCATAATCTCGGCAATTTCAGTGGGTGTTGCAGTTACCAACCAAACTTCACGACCAGCGGCGATATGAGCCTTTGCCAATCTCACTGTTTCAGGCCAAAGCTTCGGGGTGATGTAGTCGTCGTAGGCCAACTCAGTAAGCGCCGTGAATTCTTCAACACGGTGGCCAGCAATTAGGTCGAGTGCACGATCCTTGATTTGGGTAAGTGTCTTGGCTGATTCTCCGCGCCAGATGAATCTGAATTGGTGCCAGGCAAAACGCCACAGTTCTTTTCGCGAGAAAAACCCTTTGTCGTAGGCAGCCTTACCAAATAGAAAACTGCTGCTTCCTCGAATGAGCGTGTTATCCACATCAAAAAAAGCCGCTTCAATTTTTTTCGGCTTTTCGCTGACCCCAAGTTTCGCGGCGGCCACAGCAGCCTTATTTACCTCTTTGGCAGAGGTGGCGACTGGAAGTTGGGGGGTCTTCGGCACGGAACAAGTTTAGTTGTCGCTAGCCGCTGCACTGGCGCAGGCTCTAGGCTAAAAATGTGAACATCGAACTAACTCTGATTGGTAAACCAGGTTGTCATCTTTGCGATGATGCCCGCGATGTGATCACCAGCGTTTTGAATGGTTTCCGGGCTGATTACCCGAACAGTTTCGTTGTGCTGACTGAGCTAAGCATTCTTGATGATGTTGAGCTTGCCGCAGCGCACATGGATGAAATTCCGGTGCTAAAAATAAACGGACGGGTTCACAATTTTTGGCGAATTGACCCGGATAGATTCAGAAGAGCCCTAGAGGAATTGGTGGATTGAAATGCGTTGGATTCTCAAAAAATTCTGGTTCCCGATTTTGCTGATCGTACTTAAGTTGCTGTCAAAGAAATACCCGACGGCAGGCAAGGCATATCGCACCATTACAAAATTCGCCGACCCACTTGAAGCCTTCACCAAGCCGACCAAAAAATAAAACTAAGGCTCTAGGCGATTAGGCCCTCGGAACAAGAAGCCAACCTCGCGAATGTTTGGCTGGTGCAGAAGCAGCATTAGCACTCGAAGCAAGCCCATTCCGAAACCGCCGTGCGCGGGGGCGCCGTACTTGAAGAAATCAAGGTAGGTCTGAAGCCCCTCTGGCTCTAGCCCCTTCTGCTTGACCTGCTCAGTAAGAACGTCTAGGCGGTGCTCGCGTTGCGCGCCGGTAGTAATTTCGGTTCCGCGCCAAATCAGGTCGTAGCTCTTGGTCAGCGCTGGATTGTCATCATGGCGCATGTGATAGAACGGGCGAACTGTCGATGGGTAGTCAGTTACGAAAACAAATTCGTGGCCAAACTTCTCGGCAATGTGAGCGGCAATCTGGCGCTCACCCTCAGGATCTAGGTCACCACCACGAACAATTTCGTGGCCTCGGCTCTTGATAACCTCAACCGCATCGGCAAGTGAGATGCGTGGGAACGGTAGTGATGGAACCTGCACTTCGACTCCGAAGTTCTTCAAGATTGCATCGCCGTGTTTCTCTTTCACTGCAGCTAGTGCGCGGTGCAACAGTTGCTCTTGAATCGCCATGATGTCTTCGTGAGAATCGATCCAAGAAACCTCAATGTCAACCGAAACAAACTCGGTGGCGTGGCGTGAGGTGAATGAGGGGTCTGCTCGGAACACCGGACCAATTTCGAATACTCGGCCTAGGCCAGACATCATCGCCATCTGCTTGTAGAACTGTGGCGACTGAGCTAGGTAGGCATTGCCCTCAAAATATTCAAGTTTGAATAGTTCGGCATTTGACTCAGATGGCGAAGCCATCAACTTAGGCGAGTGAATTTCGACGAAACCGTTTTCAACCCAGTATTCGCGCCAAGCAGCCTCGATGGTGGTTTGAATCTGGAACACCAGGTTCATCTCGGTGCGGCGAAGATCAAGGAAACGCCAGTCAAGTCTCTTGTCGATTGAGGTGTCTTCAGCAATTGGGCTCACCGGGTCAGCGAGGGTGACGATTTCAAGGTCATCCAGCTGAATTTCAAGGCCGCCGAGCTTAACGCGCTCGTCATGCACCAAACGGCCGGTGATCCATACGAATGAGCCACTGGTCAGGGTTGAAATTTTTGCAGCCAATGCGTCATTTTCATCGGGCTGTTCGTTGATGACTGGGCGTGGGTAGGTGACCTGAACATCGCCCGATTCGTCGCGCAAAATTACGAATTGAATGCGCTTCTGGTCGCGCAGTTTCTCAACCCAACCGCCTAGGGTTACCGGGCCGTCGGTTCTTGCGGCTAAGTCTTTGACAAGTGTGCGCTCGCGCATGAAAAACCTTTGCTTTCGTAGTGTGGCTCGTCGCCTGAGAGGATGCTGAACACCTCGTTTTGACCAGTTTAGCCGAGGGTAGACTTATGGCATGCCCGCCAATCGCATCCATCTAATTCGCCATGGTGAAGTGCATAACCCCAATTCAGTACTGTATGGCCGCCTCCCCAATTTTCGATTGAGTGAACTGGGTCAGCAAATGGCAACGGCCGCCGCCAGAGATCTGAAAAATCAAGGGCGCGAAGTCATAGGGCTTATCTCGAGCCCCCTGCAGCGAACTCAAGAATCTGCGGCTCCGATCGCTCATGAATTTGGCCTTGAGGCCTCGCTTGACGACCGCTTGCTCGAGCCAACCAATGTTTTCGAGGGCCGCGCGCTAAGCGCCAAACACCTCGCGATTCGCCCGCATCTTTGGTACCACCTGCGCGACCCAAAGCAACCTAGCTGGGGTGAACCGTACGAACAGATTTCAAAGCGGATGCTGGCAGCGATTCACGACGCCTGGCAGGCTGCAAACGGTGGAGATGTAGTTTTGGTTTCGCATCAGCTGCCAATTGAAATCGTCAAGCGAACCCTTTCAAATCGGCCCTGGCAACACAATCCGAAGCAACGAGAGGTAAGTCTCTCAAGCATCACCTCGCTGGAAAGAAATGGTGACGGTTTTGTGTTGGTTGACTATCGGGAACCAGCCGCGAATCTAGCGGCGACCGATCGAGGTGCTGTTTGAAAAAAATCTACCGATTCATGGCTACCGTTTTGGTGGTCGGCATGGTCGCCTCGTTCCTTACGGTTGCACTTGCGGGTTGCACTTCGAATGACCCCCTGGCAGAACAATTCAGGGCTGGAGACAACAAAAACTACATCGCCGGTGACGGGTCAGTAACCGAGTTTGCTGCGGGTGCGAGACCTGGGCCAGTTGCCTGGTCGGGAAGCACTGAAAGCGGCGCAATTTTGTCCAGCTCAGCGCTAAAGGGTGTGCCACACGTTATCAATTTCTGGTACGCCGGCTGTGCACCTTGCCGCGCTGAAGCACCCGACTTGGTGTCGCTAGCTGAGACCCACAAAGATGTTCAATTTGTCGGTGTGAATGTTCGCGATAGTGCGGCGACCGCCTTGGCCTTTGACAAAAAATTTGGCATCACCTGGCCATCAATCATCGATGCAACTTCGGGGTCAGTGGTTCTGGCGTTCACCGGAATTGTTACCCCGGCAGCCGTGCCCACCACGCTGGTGGTTGATGCCGACGGAAAAGTAACCGCTCGCGTGCTTGGTCGAATCGATAAGTCAATTTTGAACACCTTGATCAAGACAGCAAAGGGTGACTAGTTGAGCCCCGGCGAAATTGTTCTCAACGGCCCGCTTTTGGCCTCAATCCCGCTTGCTTTGCTGGCCGGCTTGGTTTCGTTTTTGAGCCCCTGTGTGCTGCCGCTCATCCCCGGTTACCTTGGCTTTGTTGCTGGAATGTCTGCCAGCCGAGCTCGGGTGCTGATCGGAACCGCATTATTTATCCTGGGGTTTGCCGCAGTATTTGTTTCGTTCGGTGCCTTGTTTGGCGGCCTAGGTTCGCTGTTTTTGACGGCCAACGCAGCCTGGCTTGACCCGTTACTGGGTGTTCTGGTTATCGCTTTTGGTTTGGTGATGCTGGGCCAGTTTTCAATATTTCAGCGAACTCTAAAGTTTCAGGTGTCAGCAAATCTCGGGCTGGTAGGTGCGCCACTGCTCGGAGTTGCTTTCGGCCTCGGCTGGACCCCATGCATTGGCCCAACCCTCGCCGCTGTGCTTACCCTGGCGGCAGATGCCTCTGACCCAACTCGTGGCGCGCTGTTGGCGTTGGTTTACGCCCTCGGTATCGGCCTGCCATTTCTGGCTTTGGCAGCTGGCTTCAGCTGGGCAACCAAGTCGGTAGGTTTTGTGAAGCGCCACATCAGGGCGGTCAATATCGCCGGCGGCACGATGCTAATCCTGCTCGGTACCATGATGGCCACTGGCATCTGGAAGAGCTTTACGGCTTGGCTGCAGTGGGAGGTGCTTGGAAATTTCCAACTTGCAATCTGACGATGTAGTGCAGCCGCAACTCGGCTTACTGGGCTGGGCACGCTGGACTTGGCGGCAATTGACCTCAATGAGAACCGCCTTGATTTTGCTGCTCATGCTTGCAGTGGCTGCCGTGCCGGGGTCGGTCTATCCGCAGCGCAGCGCAGACCCAAACGGTGTGAAACAGTTTTTTGACAACAACGGGCAGCTTGCTGAAGTTTTAGATTTTTTCCAACTCTTTGATGTTTACACCTCGGTTTGGTTTTCGGCCATCTACATTTTGTTGTTCATCTCACTGATTGGCTGCGTTGTTCCACGCACATTTGTGCACGCCCGAGCTCTTCGCGAACCACTGGTGAAGACCCCCACAAACCTAAAAAGGATGCCGGCTTTCGCAGCAGCCAAAGTTGCGGCTGAAGCAAATCAAGATCTACTGCAGCGAGCTAAGCAGCTGCTCAAAAACCAGGGTTATCGGGTTGAGCTGCAGGGCTCATCTGTTTCAGCTGAACGCGGCTTTCTGCGTGAAACTGGAAACCTCGTCTTTCACCTAGCTCTGATTGGCGTTTTGATTGCGGTCGGATTCGGCGGCGGAAACAGCTTCAGCGGGCAACGAGTAATTGTTGAGGGCGAAACCTTCGTAAACAATCTCGCAGGCTACGATTCGCTTTCGCCCGGAACATTTTTCAGCGAAGAAAAACTGGTGCCGTTCTCGGTTTCACTCGACAAATTTGAAGTTGATTTCGACCTGGTGAATCAAACCAACATTGGCATGCCGCTAGATTTTCGTGCTTTTGTAACCGCCAACATCGCGGGAACGGGTGAAGTCAAATCAGGCCTGATTCGAGTAAATGAACCTCTGGAACTGCCTGGCGCAAACCTCTACTTAACCGGAAACGGCTACGCCCCGGTGCTGACCTTCAAAGACACAAACGGAAACGTTACGTTCTCGGGGGCGACACCATTTCTCCCTCAAGACGCTCGCTATACCTCACTGGGTGTAATCAAGGTTCCAGATGCCGCCAAACAGTTTGGTGCCATCGCATTTTTCTACCCCACGGTTGATGAACTTGAGTCGGGTGCTCTAACTTCGCTTTACCCTGCGCCAGTTGATCCAATGGTCACCATGAACATTTACGTTGGTGATCTCGGCCTTGACGCCGGGATCCCAAAAAACGTGTACGCACTTGACACCAGCAACATGACTCAGGTCGCCGGTGGAAAATCGGGCACTCCGGGGCTGCGTTTAAAGCCGGGCGAAACGGCCGAGCTCCCAAATAAATTGGGCACCGTCACCTTCGATGGCTACAAGCGCTACGCCTCGCTCGACATTAGTTACAACCCTGGCGGAATTTGGGTGCTGCTTTTCGCGTTGTTAGCCCTTGCAGGTGTTGCCCTAAGCCTTTTGGTGCCAAGGCGCAGGGTTTGGGTAAAGCAAACCGCCACCGGGTTTGAAGCCGCTGCTCTGGCTCGAGGCGATGACCCGGCGCTTGAAAAAGTGGTGGCAGAAATTGTGGCTGAATTGAAGCAAAATCAAACAAAAAAGAAGGATGACTAACCGGAATGCAGGTTGTACTCAACGAAAATCTTTCACAGATTTCACTGCTATTTATTTACGGGTCAATGGCTCTTTACACGGTGGCCTTCTTAGTTTTTGCAAACCAGCTATCCAAGTTGGCATCCGAAAAAAAGAAGGTGCAGGCTACTGCCGGAAAGCTTGAAAAGATCGGAATCATCTTTTTGAGTGCAGCCACAGCAGTGCACTTTGTCGGAGTTTTGCTTCGCGGTATTGCCGCCTCCCGAGTTCCCTGGGCCAACATGTACGAATTCTCGATTACCGGCGCATTCATTGTGGTGGCCATCTATCTCTTCGCGCTGAAGCTGCGCGACATCCGACTAATTGCAACCTTTATCTCGGGTTTCGTCCTCTTGGTCTTGGGTATCGCCACCTCCGCTTTTTACGTAGAGGTCAAATCTCTGATGCCGGCACTGCAGAGTTACTGGCTGGTGATTCACGTGATTGTGGCTGTGCTCGCAACTGCGTTTTTCAACATTGGCGCGGGCCTTTCAATCGCCTACCTATTCAAAGAGGCCAACTGGCTCAAGCGCGGCACCAAAGCTGGAATTGCGAGAATGCGTCGAGTGCTTGACCTGTTCCCGGCCAGTGAGAAACTTGAAAAACTGGCATATCGTTTCAACATCATCGGCTTCATTCTCTGGAGCTTCACGCTGATTGCCGGTGCAATTTGGGCCGAGCGCGCCTGGCATCGCTACTGGGGTTGGGATACCAAAGAGGTTTGGACCTTCATCATTTGGGTGCTCTACGCGGGTTATCTGCACGCTAATGCCACTCGTGGCTGGGCCGGTAAGCGCTCTGCGTGGCTTGCGCTGATTGGTTTTTCTGCGATTATTTTCAACTTCACAATCGTCAACATGTACTTCAAAGGGCTGCACGTTTACAGCGGTCTGTAAGCGAGTGACTAGGTGCGGTTAGCGATTCTGAAGCTCTCGGTAGCAGCGCTCTAGTCGCTCAAGCCACCAGTCATAGCGGTGATCCTCGGCCTGGAAAAGTTCAAGTTTTCTTGCTGAGGCGGTAACTCGTCGCACTTCGATCGAGCCGTCTTTTGCCAAAAGCGGGTCGTCTGTGACGTCTCCGGCTAATAGGGTTGCGGTACCCAGACCTGAGGCATAGTCCAGTTCAGGCAACGCTCCAGCGAGATGAGCCCCCATGGCTAATCCGATAGAACTCTCTAGTGCGCTTGAAACTACTTTCGGCAGATTTGTGGCTGCCGCAATTTCAAGGCACCGGCTTACTCCGCCAAGTGGTGAGGCTTTCAACATGACCACGTCGACTGAACCACTTTCGATGGCTTTTTCAGGATCACCAGATTTTCGGATGAGTTCATCCGCCGCTAGTTTTAGCTGCCATCCGCGCTTGAGAAATTCTTGTTTCAGCAGAGTCATGTCTTCAAGCGTTGCCACCGGTTGCTCGAGGTATTCGATCTGAGTGCCGTTGTCAATTAGTGCACCAGTAACCGCTATCGCCTCAGAAACCGAGTACCGGCCGTTGGCATCTAGTCGAATTTTGGCAGTTGGAAACTGTCGTTGAACCTCGAAAACTCGGGCTAAGTCGTGGTTGATAGTTTGGCCGGTTTCGGCAACTTTGATTTTCACCGTGCTGAATTTGCCGTACCGCTCGAGAACGCGAGCTGCATCTTTTGCTTCAACCGCAGGCAGGGTGGCATTGATCTCGATGCTGTCACGGATCAGGGCAGGGGTCGGCTGGTAGGCAAATTCGATTGCTGCGGCCAGCCAAGCAGAGGCTTCTGCATCGTGATATTCGACAAACGGTGAAAATTCAGCCCAACCCTGGGGTCCCTCGAAAACTAAAACTTCGCGCTCGATGAGGCCACGAAATCTAGTTCGCAAGGGCAGCGAAATTACCCGGGCGCTTGAGCGCAGTTCGGCTAGGTCGGGAAGTTCGCGGTGACTCACGTTGTTAGTCTAGATTCATGGCAGCTATGGTTTCAGAGCTTTTCGACGAGCAGGTTTGGGCTTCGGTCTCAGGGTTTGAGGCATTCACCGATGTGACCTACCACCGGCATGTCGAGCTGGGTATTGTTCGCATCGCTTTCAATCGCCCAGAGGTTAGAAACGCATTCAGGCCAAAAACCGTCGATGAGCTGTATCAGGCACTTGAGCACGCACGCACCGACTCGAAGATTGGGGTGGTGTTACTCACCGGAAACGGGCCATCGCCGAAAGACGGCGGTTGGGCCTTCTGCAGCGGCGGTGACCAGCGCGTTCGTGGCCGTGACGGTTATAAATATGCTGATGGTGAAACGGCTGAAACCGTCGATTCAACCCGAGCTGGTCGGCTACACATTCTTGAGGTGCAGCGTCTGATTCGTTTCATGCCGAAAGTTGTTATCGCTTTGGTTCCGGGCTGGGCGGCAGGCGGTGGCCACTCACTAAACGTCGTCGCTGATCTTTCGATCGCCAGCGAAGAGCATGCCAAATTCAAGCAGACCGATGCCGATGTTGGCTCGTTTGATGCAGGTTACGGAAGTGCCTACTTGGCTCGTCAAACCGGGCAAAAATTTGCTCGTGAAATCTTCTTCCTTGGGCAGGAATACTCAGCTCAGCGGGCCTATGAAATGGGAGTGGTTAATGCGGTGGTGCCGCACCTGCTCCTGGAGAAAACTGGAATCGAGTGGGCTGCCGAAATTCTTCGCAAGTCACCGCAATCGATACGCATGTTGAAATATGCATTCAACGCCGTTGACGATGGCCTTGTCGGTCAGCAGTTATTTGCCGGCGAGGCAACACGTCTCGCCTACGGTAGCGATGAGGCTGTTGAGGGGCGCGACTCATTTTTGCAAAAGCGCGATCCAGACTGGTCGCCCTACCCGTGGCATTACTAATCTGACCAATGCCAAAACCGCTAAAACTTATTGCCGCTAACGATACTTTTTCGGCACTACTAGCATTCGCTGAGGTCTTAGCCGAGAGGCAAGCGGTTTTTGTTACCCCTCCCGAAGTCAACGGAAAATTACCCGAAGTCCATGGCTTACCCGATGAGGTCGACGACTCGGTTGCGCTGATTATTGAGTCGTCTGGTTCGACCGGAGTGCCGAAGAGAATTGAACTCTCCACCGCTCAGCTGATTCAGAGCGCTAACGCATCCGCTGAATATTTGGGTGGCCACGGCCAATGGCTGCTTGCCCTACCGATTAATTACATAGCCGGGGCGAACGTGTTAATCCGGTCTCTGGTTGCCGAAACTCATCCGGTGATGATGAATGCACAATTGCCATTTACTCCCGAGGGTTTTTCTCGAGCTGCAAGTTTGATGAGCGGTGAACGCCGTTACACATCACTGGTGCCCACCCAGGTGAGTCGGCTGGTGGCTGCCCTGAGCGGCGATGAAATGTTGCTCGAACAGCTAAAACGATTTGATCGAATTCTTATCGGTGGTCAGGCGCCAAATGCTGAAGACCTCGAAGTTTTCGATGCTCACGGTATTCGCTATTCAGTCACCTATGGCGCTACCGAAACGGCAGGCGGATGCGTCTATGACGGTGTGCCGTTGAGTGGCGTGCGAGTAGAAATTGTTGAAGGCCAAATTAAGCTAAACGATCACCTAACTGGTGATCTAGGGGAGTTGGACGAGTTCGGCCGCCTTCGAGTGCTGGGGCGCCGAGACCGGGTCATCAATTCAGGTGGACTAAAAATCTCTTTGGATCACCTTGAGGCAACGGCCCTCAAGGTAAGTGGAGTCGAGGCAATCGCCGCTTCGGCGCTGGCCGATGCAGAGTGGGGCCAGCGAGTTGGCTTGGTCTATGTCGGTAGCCCAGAGGTGGCCGATGATATCGCGCTGCAGCTGGCTGAGGCTTTAGGCCCGGCCGGCAAGCCAGTACGAGTGGTGCGGGTTGATCAGCTACCTAGGTTGGCAAACGGTAAGACTGATTTACTAGCCGTTGCGAAAATATTTGAGGAGTTAGATTTTGGCCGCTAGAAAACCTTCGTCTCTGCAGCTCTGGCTGGCAGGTGCACGCCTAAGAACTTTGCCCCTTGCAGTTGCTCCGGTGTTGATTGGGGCAGGGGCAGCGGCTAGCCTGCAAAAATTTGATTTGCTCTTAAGTGCACTCGCCCTTGCGGTGGCGTTGGCCCTGCAAATCGGGGTCAATTATGCAAATGATTATTCGGATGGAATTCGCGGCACCGATGAATTTAGGGTTGGCCCGCTTCGTCTCACCGGTTCAAAATCTGTTAGACCAGAGGCCGTCAAAATTGCCGCCTTTGCTTTCTTTGCAATCGCTGCAGTTTGCGGATTAGCGATCGTTTTGATTACCCAGCACTGGTGGTTCATAGCCGTCGGAGCGGCCGCAATTTTGGCCGCTTGGTTTTACACCGGGGGTAAGAACCCCTACGGGTACGCCGGTTTAGGCGAGGTAGCTGTATTTATCTTTTTTGGATTGGTCGCCACCTACGGAACCGCATTCATCCAAATTGGATACTTCGATTTGAACGCGATTATCGGTGGCACCGGGGTTGGTCTATTCGCCGCTGCTGTCCTGATGGTCAACAACATTCGAGATCGCGAGACCGACATTATTGCGAAAAAGAGAACCCTCGCCGTAAAGCTTGGCTCGAGGGCGGGTAAGTGGCTGTTTTATTTCATGATTTGGATGCCGCTTGCGCTGGCCGTGCCGGTGGCACTTATTTACCCGGCGGTGATTTTTTCGATTTCTACACTGCTTCTGGTGGCGCCCACAACACTGATTGTGGCTAAGGCCAAAACGGCAAAAGAACTCATTTTGGCTTTGAAGCTGACCAGCTTTGCTGCACTTACCTATTCGGCGTTTTTTGCACTAGGTCTGGCCGCTCCGGCACTGTAACCGAGTGGCAATTCGGCTATTCGCCGTCTTCTGCCTTGGTGTCGTCGCTCGATTTCTTTTTGCTCCAGTTGTAAATCGCTTCAGAAAGTGCGTCTCTCTGCTTATTGAAAAACAGCAGCGAAATTGCCAGCGAAACTACGGCAGCAATTAGAGCTGAGAAGATCTCGTCAAACCCAAGGGCTAGCAGCAAAACCAAAATTCCGACAAATAAGCCGACGCGAATTGAGATGTAAAGCAACCAAGGATTCTTCATGGAATAAGTCTAAGTTTTCTTCTGGTTAGAGTTATCACCATGAGATGGGTTGTCTTTTCGATCGCTGCGGTTGTGATTTTTACGGTTTTTGTCACCGTCTTCGCTGCTAGCGCCAATAAAACTGAGGTGCGAAACCTTCCCAAATGGCTCTGGATAGTTTTTTGCCTTTTCGTGCCTGTGGCTGGCGGAGTTCTCTATCTGATTCTTGGTAGACCGAATCGCGGCGGCAGTTCAGTAACTAAAACTCGCACCGTCGCACCCGACGATGATCCTCAATTTTTGAGAGATTTATCTCAACGCCTGAACGAAGACGAGAACAAAAAGAAAAAGCAGGATGAGCAGGATGACAGCGGCGAAGAGGCACCCAAGTCTTGAATTCTCCAGCTCAAAATTTTGCAGCAAACCTGGTTGCGTCACTGGTCAAACTGGGTGTCACTGAATTTTTTCTGAGCCCGGGAGCCCGCTCTCAGGCTCTGGCGATAGCTGCGGGTCAGCTGGCTAAAGCCGGTAAAGCAAAGCTGCACGTGCGACTCGATGAGCGATCGATGGCATTTCAAGCACTCGGCGCCGCTCTTGGTTCGGGTGAGCCAGCGGTAATCATCACCACATCGGGAACCGCAGTTGCTAATTTGCATCCTGCAGTTCTCGAAGCACATCACTCTGGGGTGCCGTTGATTTTGCTTACCGCAGATCGTCCGCATGAGCTTCGCGGAGTAGGGGCCAACCAAACTACAAATCAGGTTGGTATTTTTGCCGATGCCGTTCGCAAATGTTTCGATGTAGCAGCTCCGAAGGGCGAACCGGGCGAGGCACAGGTAGCTGCTGAATTGGCTGCGGAGGCAACCGCTCTCGCTCTAGGTTTCGGTGGGCAACCCGGTCCGGTTCAGTTGAACCTGGCATTCAAAGAGCCGCTATCGGCAAGTGAACCTAACGCCGCAGACTTGGCACCGTCGGTTTCTTTACTGCCGAGGTCTAATCACGCACCTCGATTTATTCAGCTTGACGCAACGGTTCCGACCGTTGTCTTGGCTGGGGCGCAGGCGGGCGACGCGGCGGTTGAGTTGGCCGAGAGTTTTGGCTGGCCACTATTTGCCGAGCCATCATCTGGCGCACGTATGGGTGCAAATGTGATCGAACGCTACCGAGTTTTGCTTGACCGCGGTCACGAGCTTGTAGGTCAGATTGGCCGCGTGATTGTTTTTGGCAAACCAACTCTCTCGCGCTCGGTTATCAAACTTTTGTTTTCAGAGGCCGTCGAGGTTGTAGTGGTCGAGTCACGAACAATGGGTTTTTTCGATGTGTCCCGAAGGGCGGTAGCCGTAGTCGACGAGATTTTCGTCGACGATGAGGTCGATTTTGAATGGCTTGAAAACTGGCGAATTGCTAACGCCGAATTTTCATCCCTGTTGAATCGAAGCGATGCCATTAGTCGTCGGCAGGTGGTTGAGGCGATATGGCACGCTACCGGTGCGGAAGACAGAATTTTGCTTGGCGCATCAAGATTGATTCGAGAAGCTGAAATTCATGCCCCGGCAAAACCGGTGGCGGTTTTTGCAAACCGTGGATTGGCCGGAATTGACGGGACGGTTGCAACTGGAATCGGCCTATCTTTGGTTAACCAGGGAGTGACCAGGGTCTTGCTGGGAGATCTAACTTTTCTGCATGATGCGTCTTCTCTGGCCGGAATAGAGCCTCACCTCAATCTCCAGTTAATCGTGGGCAATGATGGCGGCGGCACCATTTTTGAGAGCCTAGAAATGGCAAAAGAACTAGATGAAAAAGACTTCGAGTTGCTATTCAAGACCCCGCAGCAGGTAGACCTTTGGCATCTCGCACAGGCCTACAGAATTAACTACCAACGGGTTGAAAAGGTCGCGGAGTTGCAAACTGCAATGGAAGCGGTTGGCCCTGTAATTATTGACGTTCGTCTGTAGCTAGGCGAGAGCCCCTCGAATCGGCGAGAACTTCAGTTCAGTTTCAGCAAATTCAGCCTCGGCGTCAGATTCAGCGACAATTCCACAACCGGCAAAAGCCACTAGTTCATCATTGTTGAGCTGAGCTCCCCGAAGCGCGATCGCCCATTCACCGTCTCCATCGGCACCTAACCAACCGACTGGCCCGGCATAGTATCCACGGTCGACATGCTCAAGCTGCTCAATTATTTCCTGTGCAGCCGCACGGGGTGTGCCCGCAACCGCTGCGGTTGGGTGAAGCAGGGCAGCAACGTCAAGAACTGACGAGTCTTGTTTCAACACAGCGTGAACATCGGTAGCGAGGTGCCACAGGTTTGGCAGTGGCAAACTGAACGGTTTTTCATCCGCATCGACTCGTTCGCAAACCTCAGCCAAGGCATTGACCAGTGATTCGACGGCAAATGCATGCTCGCGAAGATTTTTTTCTGAATTAGCGAGTGCGGCAGCAATCGCCTGATCTACACCCGGGTCGGTGCCTCGGCCGGCGGTGCCGGCGAGCACTCTGGCTGAGACTTGCCCGTGAGACACCCGCACCAGCAACTCTGGAGACGCCCCAAAATTACCGGCCACCGAATAGACCCAACAGGTTGGAAAACGTTTTGCTAGTCGACGCAGGGCACCTCGAACGTCAAAATTTTCAGGCACCTGTCCGCGCAGATCTCTGGCCAAAACAACTTTTTCAACCGCGCCTGTCTCAATCGATTTCAAAGCCTGATTGACGATCGCTTCAAATCGCTCAGCGTTCACTTCGCCCTCGGCGAGGTTAATCGAACGCGCCTGCCCAACGGCGGTTGGTTGAGTCCAGAAATCTGCGTAGTCTTCCCCGTCGACTTCGCCAGCGGAGTCGGTTAGTGTGGTGATCCAAACTCGGCCATCTCGTGATCCGAGAACCACTTTCGGAATTATTAGTTTGCTCGCAACTGCACTTTGATCTGAAAATGCGATCGCACCGAAAGCAATTAGCCCGGTTCCGGGCAACACCACTTCATCATCGATGCTGCTTTGGGCAACAGCCGCACGCCAACTTTCGGCTAACTCCTGAATACGGTTGGCGCCTCTAGCCGTCAAAGTTTGCAATTCACCAAAGCCGACCAGCCCTTCGCCGTTTCGCAAATAAGCCATCGGATTTTGCGGAAGGTGCTCGAGTAACTCAAAGTCTGCTGTGTTGAGCAATTTTGTGACCGCGGTAATGGCCATGTTGCTCCGTTTCGTGACTGAGTGTTCTCTGTGAATGCAGAATTAGGGTCGAGAACAGCCTAGTTCGGTCGCTAACCTGAATTTAGAAATCCAAAAAGGTGGTTCCCATGAAAGCCAAGTCGATAGGCGCGCTGCTTATTTCCGGCTTGTTCGCATTTTCAGCCCTTTTTGCCTCAGCGCCTGCCAGCGCCAGCGACTTCGACGACGAAAAAGATTCGAGTCAAAGCGTTGAGTCGCCGTCTCCATTCAAATCGAGTCGTCCGAAGCCAACTTCCAAATCAGTTGAGTCTTACGAGTTCGAAGACGACGACAAAGATGATGACGAGGAATTCGACCAGCGGGTAAAGAAAAAATACGGATCACGCGACCACTTGTCTGTTCCACCCCTGGTGGTTAAACCTGGTCATGATGACGATGACGATGACGATGACGATGAAGAAGTCGACGCATACAAGGCGGAAACCGAAAGTGCTGTTGAGTCAACGTCACAAATTTCCTCTGCTGGAAAGTCAGTTTCACAGTCTGAAACTTTGAGCGTTACTACTCCACAGTTGAGTTCTGCAGTATCTAACTCTGGCACCGTTGCCACGGTTGCTGGTTCAAGTTTGCAAACCACGCAAGACATTCAAACTGGTCAAAAAATGGACCTAACTCAGGTGAAAATTCAAAGCAAAACCCCCGCCGAAAGATTTATGGATGCCGCCTTGGTTGGTCTGGCCGCCATGGGTGCCGGAGCGATTGGTCTTGGTGCAATGGCATCTTCCAAGGCTCTGCGGCGCAGGTAAACTTATTGGGTGAGTAAAGCAGATCTGGCAAAAAAGCCAGCCGAAGTGGCAGCGATGTTTGATGACGTTGCTCCAACCTACGACCTGACCAACGATTTACTCTCCTTTGGCCAGTCACGTATCTGGCGCCACTCGGTAAAACGAGCGGTTGCACCAAAGTCAGGCCACAGCATCCTCGATTTAGCAGCCGGTACCGGCAGCTCATCCATAGTTTTTACCGGCCCCAACATCAGGGTCGTGGCCAGCGATTTTTCAAAAGGCATGCTTGAGGTTGGCAAAAAACGACACCCACAACTCGAATTTGTTTTCGCTGATGCCACCAAACTTCCTTTTGCCGCCGAAGAGTTTGACGCGGTAACCATTTCGTTTGGGTTGCGAAACGTGGTCGATGTTGAGGCAGCCTTGGCTCAGATGTTTAGGGTGCTAAAGCCCGGCGGAAGAGTTGTGATTTGCGAATTTTCGAAGGTCACAAACCCACTAATTCGTGGTCTCTATAACTTTTATCTAAGTAAGTTTTTGCCTAAATTCTCATCTCTGGCGAGCAAGACCCCCGAGGCCTACGACTACCTCGCCGAATCAATTTTGGCTTGGCCAGATCAGCCGAGCCTGGCCAAAAAAATTGAGGTCGCAGGTTTTGAGCAAGTTTCTTGGAAGAATTTGAGCCTCGGCATCGTTGCACTTCATGTCGGTTACAAGCCGGCAAGAAAGGCTAAGCATTGAGCCCAGTGAGTTTGCCCAAGCAACTTCGAAAGGTTGCAGATCGCGACCTGATGAAAACCCTTGAGGCAGGGCTGGAGCAGGTCGAAACTCAGCTACGAATTGCATCCTCACACGCAGAAAGCGTCATCAACGGGCCTAGTCGCCACCTGGTCGATGCCGGTGGCAAACGGGTTAGGCCGACCCTGGTTTTACTGACCTCGCTGCTCGGCAACGGAATTAGCGAAAATGTGATCAAGGCCGCAGTGGTGGTCGAGCTAACTCACCTCGCAACCCTCTACCACGATGACGTAATGGATGAAGCACCAACCAGACGCGGTGTTCCTACCGCTCAGACAGTTTGGGGAAATTCGGTTGCAATCCTGACCGGCGATCTGCTATTCGCGCGAGCTTCAAAAGTCGGATTGGGGCTGGGCGACGATTCGCTCAAACTGCAATCAGAAACATTTGAACGCCTTTGCCTCGGTCAGCTGCACGAGACCATTGGTCCAAATTCTGCAGAGAATGCCTATGATCACTATGTCTCGGTGCTTGCAGATAAGACCGGTTCGCTAATTGCAGCATCTGCGCAGCTTGGAGCAATGCTTTCTGACGCCGATAAAAACTTCATTCCGGCGCTGAGCAGTTTCGGTGAAAAAATCGGAGTCGCCTTTCAGCTCATTGACGATGTAATTGACATTTCAGAAGAAGGGCCATCGGGTAAGACCCCTGGCACAGATTTGCGCGCGGGTGTGCCAACCTTGCCAACCCTCTTGCTTCAGCGTTCCGCTGATGCCGGAGATGCCAAGGCCGCAGAGATTCTGGCAGCGATTGAAGCCGGGCTCGAAGAAGATTCAGCTCTAGAGGCTGTTTTGCGCGATCTAAGGTCGCACGCCGTCTTTTCAGAGTCGCTTGCCGAGGCGCAGCGTTGGGCCGCTGATGCCATCGAAGATCTCGCACCCCTGCCCGATGGCAAAGTTAAAGCTGCGCTAACCACATTTGCACAAGCGGTAGTTGACCGTAACAACTAAGGATCAAATTAATGTCTAAATTGCGTCTTGCAATTATTGGTGCTGGCCCGGCCGGTATCTACGCTGCTGATTTGCTGATCAAATCTGAGTTGCGTGATTTCGACGTCTCGATCGACCTATTCGATCTGCTGCCAGCACCTTACGGTTTGGTTCGATACGGCGTGGCTCCCGATCACCCGCGCATCAAAGGGATCATTCGCGCGCTCTATGAAGTTCTCGACCGTGGCGACATCCGATTCTTCGGAAACGTTGAATACGGAAAAGACATCACACTAGAAGACCTCAAGCAGCACTACAACGCTGTCATCTTTGCGACCGGTGCCATTCGCGATGCCAACCTGAACATTCCAGGTATTGGCTTAGACGGTTCATACGGTGCCGCAGACTTCGTGAACTGGTATGACGCTCACCCTGACTTTCCCGCAACCTGGCCTTTGAACGCCAAGGAGATTGCGGTAATTGGTAACGGAAACGTGGCTCTAGATGTTGCCCGCGTGCTCGCCAAACTGCCAGAAGACATGCTGTCAACCGACATTCCGGCTCACGTTTACGAGGGCCTAAAGGCTTCGCCGGTGACCGACGTTCACGTATTTGGAAGGCGTGGCCCAGCTCAGGTCAAGTTCACTCCGCTCGAATTACGTGAGGCTTGCCACATTGAAGGTGTTGACACCATCGTCTACGACGAAGACTTCCAGTATGACGAAGGCAGCCAGGAAGCCATTGATTCAAATAACCAGACCCGCGTAATGGTTAACACTCTTGAGCAGTTGCGAGAAGAAAAACAGAGCGGCGGAAAGCGTCGACTTCACCTGCACTTCATGTCAGCACCTGTCGAAGTGCTAGGCGAAAACGGCAAAGTTGTCGGCTTGAAGATTGAACGCACCAAACTAGACGGCCATGGCGGCGCGGTTCCGACCGGTGAATTCCGAGAGTATCCGGTTCAAGCCGTGTACCGAGCAGTTGGTTATTTCGGAAGCGAGCTCGACCAGATTCCGTTTGACTCAAAAGCCGGAGTTATTCCGAATGACGGTGGCCGCGTTCTTGACCAGTCTGGAAATCAAATTCCCGGAGTTTACGCAACCGGCTGGATTAAACGCGGTCCGGTTGGTCTAATTGGCCACACCAAAAGTGATGCTCTAGAAACGATCGGCCACGTCATCGGCGATCGCTCACTTTGGTGGAGCCCTGCCAACCCTGAAGAGTCTGCAGTTGAAGACCTGTTGAGCCAGCGCGGCATAGAGGTAATTGACTGGAAAGCATGGCTTCGCATTGATGAGAAAGAACGCTCCCTCGGTGAAGCACAGGGTCGAGAGCGAATAAAGTTGTACGAACGTTCAGAATTTATGGCTGCGGCAAAGTAGATTCTCCTCCCTGAGAAGGAGCTCTCGTGGAAAAGATTTATCACCTAAAGTCGGCAGGCATTTCGGTTGTAATAGACACCACGGCGAATACTCCAAACGTCATCTATTGGGGAGAAGAACTCGGCGAAGTTGCAGACCTGCTGCAAACCCAGCTTGAAACAACTCCGCACTGCGATTTCGACGAGCCACAATTGATCGGCAGCTGGCGCGAAAATTCTCGTGGCTTTTTAGGTGAGCCTTCACTGAGGGGTTCCCGATTCGGTAGAGAGTGGAGCCACAAGTTTGAGCTAACTCGAACGGTCGAGCCCGCCGTAAACCAGGTGGTTTTCGTTTCGGTCGACGCAGCGGCTGAGTTAGAAGTAGACCTAAGTCTCACGTTAGACGAGCACGGTGTATTACATATCAAGCAGTCGGTAACCAATTTGGGTCTGACCGAATTTAACCTTGAGGCTCTAACTAGCTTCATGCCGTTGCCTGATCACGTTGCTGACATTATCGATTTTCATGGCCGGTGGATGAAAGAGCGCCAGCTACAGCGTCTGCCAATTCGCGTCGGCAACTGGGTGCGCGAGGGTAGAGAAGGCAGAACTGGGCACGATTACACCCTGATTCAATTAGCCGGAACCGCGGGTGCGAGCTACGAAAAGGGCGAACTCTGGGGTATGAGCCTGGCTTGGTCTGGCAACAATCGACACATTGTTGAGCGCACCCCAATCGGCAGAACCAGCATCGGAGCGGGAGAGCTATTGCTGCCCGGTGAAGTTGTGCTGCAGCAGGGTGAATCTCACCATTCGCCAGAGGTGGTTGCCGTTTATTCGGCCAATGGCCTGAACGGTGTCAGCGAGCGGCTGCACAACATGTTGCGCGCACGCAGCACGCATCCTACAAATGTGCGTCCTCGACCAGTCACCCTGAATGTTTGGGAAGCCGTTTATTTCGACCACCATTTTGAGAAACTCTCTGCCTTAGCTGAAACAGCCGCCAAAATTGGTGTCGAGCGTTTTGTATTAGATGATGGCTGGTTTGGGGCCCGCCGCGATGACCACGCCGGTTTGGGCGACTGGGTTGTCGCCAAAGATGTTTGGCCTGAAGGCCTGCACCCGATTATTGACAAGGTTCGTTCCTTGGGCCTCGAGTTTGGTCTATGGTTTGAGGGCGAAATGGTCAACGCCAACAGTGGCCTTTACAGAGCCCATCCCGACTGGATCTTGCACTCCGCTGAGCGCACCCCACCTACCTTTAGAAACCAACAGGTGCTTGATCTTGCCCACCCTGGCGCATTCGATCACGTCTTTGGGCAGGTCGATGCCATCTTGAACGAGTATGAAATTGCATATATCAAGTGGGATCACAACCGCGTTCTGACCGAGGCATCACACTTCGGCCAGGCCGCTGTGCGTCGACAGGTACAGGCAATTTACCGACTGTTTGATGCGCTCAAGGCCGCGCATCCTGGCTTAGAAATCGAAAGCTGTGCCTCAGGTGGCGGCCGAATTGACCTCGGCATGATTGACCACGTCGATCGCTTCTGGACATCCGATAACAACGACGCTCTTGAGCGTCAGATGATTTTTCGCAACACCTCAATTGTGATTCCGCCAGAATTGCTGGGTACCCACATTGGTCCGCGCAAAGCACATTCGTCAGGTCGCACGCACACTGACACATTCCGCTCAATCACAGCACTCTGGGGGCACGCCGGTCTCGAATGGGATTTGACCGAAGCAAGTGAAGAAGAGCTTGTTTTCTTGAAGAGCTGGGTCGATTTCTATAAACAGGAACGCAATTTCTTGCACTCGGGCAAGACAGTTCGCGTCGACCAGTCAGACGAAACTGCCTTGGTTCACGGAGTTGTTAGCCACGACCGTAGTCGGGGGTTGTTCTCTGCGGTTCAACTAAAAACCAGTGATTACAGCAGACCATTCAACATCAGGCTTACCGACCTAGACCCATATTCCACCTACCTAGTGCGCATGATTGAACCAGCCGGAGCAGCCGCGGTGATGCAGTTGAAGCCACCACATTGGTTATCTGGTGTTAGAGTTTCGGGACGCGCACTTGGCAGTCTTGGTCTACGCTCGCCAGTGCTGAGACCTGAGCAATCTATGCTCATTGAGGCGGTAAGGGTTTGACACCTACCGTTGGCGCAGAACGAATCAGAAAAGTTCACGTAGCTCTTTTGGTTCTGTTTTTTACCCAGGGATTTATCTCAACCACAATCATTCCTCGCGTCCCTGAAATGATCGACCAGATCAATGTCAGTTTTGTCACCTGGGGGCTAATTATTGGTTTTGCCGGATTGGGGTCGCTGGTTGGTATGACCATGGCCAGCAAAATTGTGGCACGATTTGGAACCCGAAAAATGGCGCTCTGGGGTGGTACCGCAGCCGCGCTGTTCTTTGCCTGCTATCCGCTCACCTCGTCACCTCTGCTGTTTTTTCTGTTAAACGTTGCCTCGGGCTTTTCGATGAGCGTTTACAACATTTCAATGCAGTCGCAGTCGGTGGCCTTGCAAAAAGCCGTGGTCGGAAAGACCATCATCGGAAAGTTTCACGCCCTCTGGAGCATTGGCGCTGCAGTATCGGCTTTGGTTAGCGGACTGCTGGTTAGCTTTATGCCTTTTTGGTTACACATGCTTATCGTCCAGGGGCTGGCCATTGGAATTTTCATCTACTACGGGCGACACCTACTCTTGCCAAGCGAAGACGAGCCGGTTCCTTCGAGTAAAAAATCCGGCAAGAAAATGCTGTTCTGGAAATCACCCGGTCAGCTTTGGTTGGTCACCGTCGGGTTATTTGCCGGTGTATTTCCTGAGGGCGTAATGATGGACTGGAGCGCACTTTATGCTCGCGAGGTTTTGGGTCTAAACGCTTCGCTTGGGGCTGTACCGTATATCGCTTTTGTGACCGCGATGATTATCGGGCGATTATCAATTTCTAGGCTTACCAAGGCGTTTCATATTTCTGAACTTTCGAAATATGGGGGCCTCTTCGGCAGTGCTTTGTTTGGCCTAGGAGCTCTCAGTGGCCCCTGGATAGCCGGTCTCGACAAAATTCTTGCACTCGTAGTGGTTTCAGTGCTTTGGTTTGTCGCAGGTCTTGGGCTGGCGTCGATGGTGCCATCTTTTATGACGGCAGCAGGCTACATCAAAGGGCTAACCACGTCTCAGGCGGTCGCACGCATGATGGTTATCAATTCATTCAGCTTCATGTTGGCCAAGTACATCATGGGCGCAATTGCCGAGGGCGTTGACCTAGTGGCGGCATTCATGTTCCCGACAATTTTGATGTTTATTGCCGGATGGATCGCCGGAATTGTGGCAAAGCGCGCCAAGCGTAGCGAAGCCGTTGCGAATTCGTTCCCGCCTACCGGTTCTGTGGCGATTGTGCCGCAGGATTAGCGGAAATTAACAAACTGAAGGTCGACCTCTAGGTCTTTGCCTTTCAGTAGAGCAATAGTTTCTTGCAGGTCATCGCGGCTCTTGCTTTGAACACGAAGTTCATCACCTTGAATCTGAGCCTTGACTGACTTCGGGGCTTCTTCCCGAATAATTTTGGAAATCTTCTTTGCTTGATCTTGCTCGATGCCTTGCTTTAGGGTCGCTTCAATTCTGAACTCTTTACCCGAAGGAAAAGGTTTACCCGCGTCGAGGCTCTTTAGCGAGATGCCGCGCTTAACCAGCTTCGACTGAAAAGCATCGAGAATGGCTCGAACGCGATCATCAGAGTTGGCAATCATCAAAATCTTGTCGCCGCTCCACTCGATACTCGCACCGGTGCCTTTGAAGTCATAGCGCTGGTCAATTTCTTTCTGCGCCATGGTTAGGGCGTTAGACGCCTCCATTTTGTCAACTTTGCTTACGATGTCGAATGATGAATCAGCCATAACTAGAAGTCTATTGTTATCAGCGGTTCAGCCTTCGATTACGCCGGCTGAGTTTTTTCAGTTAGACTCTTCAAGCGTTTGTTTTTCAACCGCACTGGCTAGTTACCCAAGCGGCCAAAGGGATCTGACTGTAAATCAGCCGGCACAGCCTTCGGGGGTTCGAATCCCTCACTAGCCACGAAACCCCACTCCTCCACGAGTGGGGTTTTGAACTTAAAACTAGGATGAGGTCTTATGACTTCACCTTTCTCTCACATGTATCAGCGCGCTGCTGAAATAGTCGCAACAATGCCAATCGAAGACAAAGTTGGCCAAATGTTTCACTCGATGGCGGCTGTCGGTGACCCAACGGGTAAAAATGGCTTTCTGGATAGCCCTTCGGTTGAACATCAAATTAGAGAGAAACGAATCAGCCATTTCAACGCGGTTGGTGGGGCACCCACACCGAAACAGATGGCCGAGTGGCACAACCAACTGCAAGAAATCGCTAAGGAAGCGAATTTCAAGGTTCCAATCACGATCAGTTCTGATCCAAGAAACCATTTCACTCATAACCCAGGAGCAGCCTCGCGAGCGGAAGCTTTTTCGCAGTGGCCGGAAACACTTGGTTTGGCAGCCATTGGCGATCCTGATTTGATGTTCCAGTTTGCAGACACAGCCAGAAAAGAGTACTTGGCAGTTGGCCTGCGCACAGCACTGCACCCTCAGATCGACTTGGCGACCGAACCACGATGGGCGCGCGGATCTGGAACCTTTGGCGAAAGTGCAGAGCTCACAATTGAAATGCTGGTGCCCTATCTAAAAGGTTTTCAAGGCGAAGTAGTTGGTGAAGCTTCGGTTTCTTGCATGACTAAGCATTTTCCAGGTGGCGGCCCGCAGAAAGATGGTGAGGATCCACACTTTGCGTACGGTCGTGAGCAGGTTTATCCGGGAGGGATGTTTGACCATCACCTAGAGCCGTTCAAAGCCGCAATTGCAGCTGGCACGGCGCAGATCATGCCTTACTACGGGATGCCAATCGGATTGAAATATGAAGAAGTAGCTTTCGGTTTCAACAGGCAGATTATTTCGGAATTACTGCGCGACGAGCTCGGCTTTGATGGCGTTGTCTGTGCTGACTGGGGAATTCTGACCGATGCTGCAATTTTGGGCCAGATGTGGCCGGCAAGGGCCTGGGGTGCCGAACACCTATCGCCGAAAGAACGCATCGTGAAAGCAATTGACGCGGGCGTCGATCAATTCGGTGGCGAATACTGCACGGAAATTTTGCTGGAGGCGTTAGCCGATGGTTTGGTCACCGAGCAACGGATTGACGAGTCTGTTAAACGTATCGTCGCACAGAAATTGGCTCTAGGTATGTTTGAAAATGCCATGGTCGATGCCTCCCGGGCTAACGAACTCGCTGGCACAGCTGAATACCGGGCAGCCGGTTTAGACGCGCAGCGCAGGTCACTGACCCTTTTGAAAAATGAGATTCTCCCGATTGCTCGTGGGTTGAAGCTTTATGTCGAGGGCGTGCATCAAGATTCGCTCGAGGGTTACGGCGAAATAGTCGATAGCCCAGAAGCTGCAGATTTCGCGATTATCCGGACCGAAGCACCATTTGAACCGCGTGGCGCCGGTTTTGAGTCATTTTTTCATGCAGGTTCACTTGATTTTCCAACAAACAAAGTTGAGCACTTTAATCTGATTGCCAATACAGTTCCGACAATTTTCAATGTTTACCTGGATCGTCCAGCAATTCTCACCCCTATTGCTGATCAAATGAGCGCAATCATCGTCGATTACGGGGCGGCTGATAGCGCACTACTCAAAGTTGTGTTTGGTGAAGAACAACCGGAGGGGAAGTTGCCATTCGATTTACCGAGCTCGATGGCGGCCGTCGAAGCCAGTCGTGAAGATGTTCCTTTTGATACTGAAAATCCGTTGTTTAAATTTGGATTCGGACTGAGGCTGTAGTCACATTTAGTTCTTTAACACGGCCTCAAAACTCAGAACTTAGCCGGTTTTATCAGTTTTGCTAACTCACATCCGATAGCGTATGAGTCGATTTGTAGTTCTTTTGAACAGTTTTGGAGAAGAGTAAATTGACCGAATTAAAACTAGATGTGCTGCCAGCCGGATCTGTACTTAGCAAGGTTGTGGCTGAGCCACGTAGTTTTGATGGCCGCGACTGCCTGTGGGTGGCGCTGCCAAGTGACATCAGAACAAATGGTGTCGCAAATGTTGATTACATTGACACCGAAAATTTTGTTTTGCTTCCAATTGAATTTTCTACCGGCACTCTCGAGGTTGACATCTACACAGTGCTTGCTCCGGATGCAACGCCCGAAGACCGCGGATTTTCAGGTCTGGCGTACCACATCGATGAAGATATTAAGAATTTCGAATCTGTATACATCCGTGGCACAAACGGACTTAAAGAAAATCCACCAGCCCCGAGAAATGAACGCGGAATCCAGTATTTTGCGTTTCCCGACGCCAAATTCGATTACCTTCGCGAAAATTTTCCAGGAGTTTACGAAGCAGCCGCTAATCTCGGGCTCAACGAGTGGGTTACGTTACGTCTTGACGTGAGTGAGGCGGGTGTAATTGCTTACGTAAATGGCGATAAGTCGCTTGAGGTAATTGGTTCACTTTGCAAAACAACATCAGGACGCGTAGGTCTGCGAGTCGACATTGGCAGTGAAGCTTATTTCTCGAACTTACGAATTACAAACTAGCTATTTGCAATTCTTCTCACGGTGTCAATAATCGGTTGCAAATCCCTATCGAAACCACCTGGAGCAACGAACTTGGCAACCGTATAGCCGAGCACGATTTCACCCTGGGGGTCTGCGTACAGTAGGGCGCCTGCGGCACCGTCGTGGCCGAATGCTGCGTAAGAGCCAAATGGAAGACTTGAAGTAGGTTTCTGAAATACGGTGCCGAACGCTCTGTGGTCAACTTCCAGAGCAAGATCGTAACCGTACACCTGCTGCTGCGACATGTCTTCGAGCACCCGAGTAGGCACACCACTTGAATTCGAGCCGAAGCCAACCGCCCACTGCATTACATCAGTCAGGCCTCGGGCTGAGGCCACGCCGGCTGCAGAAGGTAGGCCAAAAGCTCGACCCTCACGACCGGTAAGAAAATCGAAGCTAATTGTGCCTTTGCTCCATTCAGCCAAACCACTTGAATGGTAATCGGCGGGCCGGGCAAACTGTTTTTGTCTCTCAGTGCTCATCGGAATTGCAGAGAGATCGAGCTCCGTTACGCGGTGCTCCAGTTCTTCTGGGAGCCCTAGGTAAGCATCTGCGTTGGCAGGCTTGCGAATCTCAGCATCGTAATATTGTTGAATCGTCTTTCCGGTGATTCTGAAGCAAAGCTCACTCATGAGTGGGCCAATGGTTAGACCGTGATATCCAAAACCGCTACCGGGTCTCCACAGAGGCTTCTGTTTTGCAAGCGCTGCGGCAGCGGCGTGGTCGTGATGTACTTGGTCCTCAGAAAGTTGAGGATGGGTTGCAGTCAATCCAGCTTGATGGCTGAGTACTTGACGAACAGTTAGATCAGCCTTTCCTTCAGCCGCAAATTCAGGCCAATAGTGCGCCATTTTTTCGTCAAGATTTAGTAAGCCGTCACCAACTAGTTTTGCAATGGCCAACCCAGACAGTGCCTTACTAACTGAAAAGACAGTTGTCAAATTGTCAGGGCTAACGCCCGCCGCAAGATCAATTACCGTTTTACCTTTGACCTTTATAACCAACTGTGATTTTTTTTCATCAGGGTTGATCTGTTTGAAGATTTCGAGAACCTGAGAATAATCAGCCTCTGTAAATGAGTGGGTGAGCTCCATAGTCGGCACCTTTGCTTAGTACAGGAGTTGCAGTTTAGTAGAAAGTTGGATGCAGTTGTCTGCTACCGTGTTGCAGACCGATTTCTGGAGTTTCATTTAAATGAGAAAACAAACTGTCCTGCTGCTTGGTGCTTTGCAAATGCTTGGCCCATTCACTTTTGACACCTACATCGCAGCTATGCCAGAGATGGCAAAAGATCTTGGAAGTTCAGAAGCTGGCATACAAATGACCATCTTCATAAACCTCGTCGGAATGATTGCGGGAATGTTTGTCTCCGGCCCATACAGTGATTCAAAAGGGCGGCGGTCGCTGATTTTGGTCTCAATTTTTGGCTACTTTTTGTCCTCGATTTTGATAGCAGTAGCTGGAAATCTCGGCTTCATACTGGTCTTGAGATTTATCCAAGGTTTCTCGGCGGCCACCGGAATGACGGTGACAATGGCGATGGTTCGTGATTCTACTTTTGGTGATACTTCAGCTCGCATCTACTCGTCGCTGATGATTGTTAAGAGCATTGCTCCAATCATTGCCCCGGCGATTGGTGGATTACTTTTATTGGTGGCTGACTGGAGGGGGATCTTTATCTTTCTGGCTGCCGTTTCCGCAGTAATTTTTGTCGCTGCATACCTAGGCATTCCAGAAACCTTGCCCCAGGAAAGGCGCGTAAAATTTAATCTTTCCGGGATTACTTCTGGATGGACAAATGCGTTCAAAGATCGAAATTTCATCGCAGGGCTAATCGGGAGCGCTTTTACGACAGCCGGGTTGTTCGGCTATCTTTCTACCGGCTCGTTTGCAGCTCAAATTGATTTTGGGTTGAGCGCCGAACAGTTCAGCCTTCTCCTGGTTTTCAACGGGCTCGGTTTATTAGGGGCAAGCTTTCTCAATAAGGCGCTGATAAAGCGCTATAAAACTTTGGCAACCTACAAAATTGGTATCCAGGTCGCAGCACTTGCAGCTATGTCCTTTCTGGTCTCTGCGGTCTTTCCATCGAATTTTGTTTTGTTTGAAATCGGGCTATTTATTTGTTTCGCTGCTGTTGGGTTCATCTCGCCGACCAGCACCGCGGTAGCCATGCAAAACCAGGGTAAAACTTCAGGCACAGCCGCGGGCCTTCTCGGTTTGATTTCCTCGGCCTCAGGCGCTCTTTCTATTGCGCTGATTACTGTTTTGGTAGGAACTAGCTCGGAATCACTCTCAATTTTTATAGCAGTCGTCTACCTGCTTGCCGCCACTTCGTTATTGTTATTGAGAAAGCAGCCGGCAAAGGAGCTGATCTAATGGCAAATTTAGTAATGATTGCGGGAAGCGGTCACGGCGGTTGGTGGTTCGATCCGATTTCTGATCGACTTCGTGATCTGGGTCACCGTGTGTATGCACCGAGCCTGAGTGGGCTTGACCATGAAAACCCAACTGATGGTCCGGTAAATCTCGACACTCACATAAATGATGTTTTAGAGATAATCGAAAAAAATTCACTCGAAGATGTGGTGCTTTTAGCACACAGCTATGGAGGCATGGTTAGCACCGGGGTAGCAGCTAAAACGGCTGCAAAGGTTTCGGGGTTGATTTACCTAGATGCAATTTTGCCCAAACCTGGCCAGCGACTTTGGGATCTAATCGATGATGATTTCAGAAACGGTTTTCTGGCTTCTGCATTTGATGGCCTAAATTCATACCCAGACCCAGGCTTCAAAGCTATTAGACCAAGGTTGATGCCGCACCCGTTAGGGACGATTTTGCAACCATTGAACTACGACGAGGCTATTTTTAGTGGTCCCAAAAAACTTTATGTCTTTGCCGAAGAGTACTTTCACAACCCTGCAATGTTGAGCCCGTTCAAACCGATTTATGAAGAGCTCAGCCAGAGACCTGACTGGATAACCAAGAAAGTTCCATTTGGGCATGACTTAGTCGAGGAAGCTCCAGAAGTGATCTTTGACCTGGTTGCAGAATTCCTAAATTAAGCTTCTAACGAAGTCGGTATCGCTCGAGTTTTTCTAAATCGATTTCAACGCCTACCCCAGGTAGCGCCGAAACTCGCATTTCACCATTGGCAATCGTCAGTGGTTCAGCGACCAAGTCGTCGGCCATGTCAAGGAAGTTAGACAGCTCTGCAGCTTTTTTGGTGGTTGCTTTTTTTGCCGCGCCAAACGCAAGCGAGGCTGCAGTTCCGATTTGAGTGTCGATCTGATTGCCAATCATTACCTCAACGCCGAGGCCCTCGCATAGGTCTAAGACTCGAGTGGCATTTGAGAAGCCACCGCGGGCCGTTTTTATGCTGATCGCGGTGCATCCGCCTGAAAGCAGTTCACGAGATACATCACCTGGGGTAGGAACACTCTCATCGCCAACAATCGGGATAAGCGATTTCTTGACTAGTTCCCGTCGCCCCATTGCGTCTTTGGCATCGCATGGCTCTTCAAAGGTGCTAATTCCAGCGTCCATAAGGGCTGGTAGTGCAGCCAAAGCTTCATTTGCAGTCCAGCCACGATTTGCGTCGACATAAATGTCGGCACTATCGCCCAGGCCATCACGAAGTGCCTTGCAGATTGCTAGATCCAGCTTTGCTGGGGACCTGCCGACCTTGACTTTGAATGCGTTGATGCCATACTGCTCCCGCATTGAAAGTGCCTCATCAAGAACCACAGCTGGTTCGTCAAAGCCGAGCATGTGTGAAACCTTTAGGCTGTTTGCATACCCGCCAAGTAGTTGGTGAACCGGTAACTCTAGTGTTTTGCCGAGTGCGTCCCAGATAGCGATATCAATTGCGCCTTTGGCTGCGTCGTTTCCGATGGTTTTGTGCAAAACTTCTCGAATTCTTTCGGCGTCGGTTAGTTTGAGACCCACCAACTTTGGTGCAAATAGCGTTTCGATTACTGAGACGATCGAGCCTTGGGTCTCGCCGTAGGTGTAGGGTCGCGGTGGTGTGTCTGCATAACCAACTACGCCATCTTCGGTGACAAGTTTTAGTAGCACGTGATCGGCCACGTTAACCATTCCGCTTGCAAATTTAAGTGGTTTTTTGTAATCGATTGCGTATGGAATAACTTCAATTGATTTGATGATCATACTTATGGCCTCAGGTACATTCCGTTGGGGTCTATTTCATTTCGTAGCAGCTCGAGTTCTGCCTGGGTAGGCACCGGCAGTATTTCCAAATTTGGGCTCACTTTGAGGTCCCAGCCGGTTTCGGCTATGACCTCGGCAACGTCTACGCCGGCGTGAATTCCGGTCAAGATCAACTCTTCTCCGACGTTTTCGCGGGCCAAAACTCCAAATTGGGTAAATACCCGGGTAACTCCCTTGGCGTTTGATCTGGCACCCTCAGCGATAGCGCGATCTGGTGATGCTGATGTGATGAAGTCGCATTCGGTCACAAACGATCGTTTTGTGTGCCGGCGCATAATTACAAATGTTTCGCGGGCGTTGGCCAGCACCTCGTGTGCTCCGCCCGAACCAGGTAGTCGCTTCTTCGGATTGTGCCAGTCACCGATTACCGAGGAGTTCAGGTTTCCAAATTTATCGATTTGGGCGGCACCCAAGAAGCCAACGTCGATTCGCTCACCCTGGAGGACATAGCCAAATAGCGCTGCCAAATTCAGCACCGCTTCTGATCCGGTGATTAGCACCGAGTCTGCGATAGTTGCTGGAAGTGCTGACGGGTGCGCGCCGCATACACCTGATTCATAGATGACCTCAATGTTGGGTGAGGTGGTCTCTTGCGCAAGAGATACGGCAAGTGTTGGCAAACCGATGCCCGCAAAGACTACATTCTTACCGGCCAGTGCGCGTGCCGCGGTGACGGTAAGTAACTCATCGATTGAAAAATTTGTTTGAGTTTCCATATTGACCTCACTCATAGCCTTGAACCGTAGTTAATTGGAAGGCTCATCGCTTCCCCTACCTCGAGCCGTTGTTTCGTCTCTTCCGACATCAAAGCCACATATTCGGCGTGGTTTTTTGTGCCGTATACCCACGTCTTAAGCCAGTTTTGAATCGATTCTTTCTCGCCGCTGATGCCGGTCCATTCGCGGTAAAAAGCATTATCGCGGTCGTAATAGCCCTGCGTGAAAGAAGGATGGGCTCCGAATGGCACCTCTACCACCGCTGATACGGCATGTGCAGGAATGATTGTGCGGTTTGGATCTGATCGGACTACCTCATCGGAAACAATTTCTTCAACTGTGACGATGGCATTTTTGGCCGCGAAAACAGCCTCTGCCTGCAACCCGGTGAGGCCCCACATTTGGATATTTCCCCATTGGTCTGCGCGCTGAGCATGAACGATTGTCACGTCTGGATTAATCGCGGGAACAACATAAATTTCATCAAACCCGCCGTCCGAGTTTGGGTATGGGGAGGTGACTTTTCTAATCTCCGGATTAATTTTTGGTAGGTCGCTTCCAAAAAAAGATTTGAGCGGATAGAAAGGTAGCTTCTGAGCGCCAGCAAGATAGCGGCAAACCATTCCGTAGTGGCTGTATTCAACGAAATTAAGCTTCACGGGATCGGAGTCTTCAATTCGCCTGCGGATCTCCCCCAGAGAGCCAGCCGAAGAGTTTCCAACGAACGAGGAGACCAGCGTACTGATGCACCCACCTGCGAGCATCTGGTCCACCACGATGTCGGCGGTTTGTCTTACCAAAGTCAGGTCTTTGAAGCCTTGGCGAATAATTTCGTGACCTGCTGCTGTAGGAATAGCGTGTGTGAATCCTTCGATTGCGACCGTTGCCCCGCTGAAAACGTACTTTGCAATGGCATCAGACATCGACATCACTTTGGATGTGCGGTTGCTTTCACTTTGATTACTCAAGCTAACCTCCTGGTTTTCGGATGCGAACTATGCCAGTATCGGCAAAAAATTCAGCCAAGTCCAATACCTAATTTGCTTTTTATTATTTAGGTTTTTCTAATAGGTTTGGGATATGGAGATTAGGCAGCTAAAACTATTTGTCGCGGTAGCGGAGGAACTGCATTTTGGGCGCGCAGCTAGTCGCCTACACATGGCGCAACCTCCGCTGAGTCAACAGATTCGATTAATTGAAGAGCAACTCGGGGTAAAGCTTTTTCTGCGTACAACCCGATCTGTCGAATTGACGTCTGCAGGCGAAGCGTTGCTGAAGCATGCACGGACTGTCATTTCTGCCATGGAAGAAGCCGAGCTGGCAGCCAAGGCGAGTGGTTCAGGAATGTTTGGACGAGTTCGAATTGGTTTTGCTGGAGCTGCAACTCGCCATCTTTTGCCACTCCTAGCTCGGGAGGTTAAGACCAGGTATCCAAACATCGAACTGCAACTACAGGGAAATCTCTACGCAAATGCCGCTCAGGAAGCCGTCGCGAGAGGGGAAATTGATCTTGGCTTCGTACGCCTGCCCTTTAATCTTCCGGGGTTGGCTTATCGGGCGATTGAAGAAGAAACGCTGGTGTGCGTCGTTTCAACTGCCAATGAGCTAGCCGCACGACCCTACGTGGCAATTGCGGATTTGGCCGACCAGCCGTTTGTTACTTTTCCTCGAGATGCCGGATCGACTCTGAGAGCTATCACCAATAAGGTCTGTTGGGATGCGGGCTTCAACCCGCGAGTGGTTCAGGAGGCACCAGACTCTTACACAATTCACGCGATGGTCGCGGCAGGGCAAGGCGTATCTATAGCGTTCTCTTCGACGTCGAACATCAACCAACCTGGCGTAACTTACCTTCCAATTCGCGGAGATTTGCCGCGGTTGCAATCGGCGATTGCCTGGAGCGCTGAAAGCAAGTCCACAGCTGTGTTAGCCGTGGTTGAGGTCGCCGAAGATATCTTTCCTAAACCGCCAACGTCGATTTCGACCAGTGACAAGCTCCCTATTGATCACTAAAAACTACATAAAAAATTAGCTATTAGGTATTGGACTAATAGCAGATGGTTATGGCAAACTCGCAGTACTCGAAAGGAATCACTAATGGCTTCACTAAGACTTCACCACGTAAACGTGACCTCAGATCACATGGCTTCACTCGTAGCTTTCTACGAAAAAGCTCTAGGGCTCTCGAAAATTCCAAGCCCGGAAATGATTGCCACCGCATCTAGCGGCTCAACCGATGGTGACGCTGAATGGGATGACGCAGCCAAATTCTTCGAGGCTGGCGACCCAAACGAGCTTCAGATTCACGTCACTCAGCGCCAGCCTTACTTGGCCTTGCTAGAAGGTCACTCTGTCAACCCACTTATTGGCGGACACTTCGCCTTCCGTACCGACAACATTGAAGAGGTCAAGGCAACTCTTACCGAAAACGGAATTCCTTTTGACGACTGGGGTATCTGGTCGGTTAAGGGTTGGTACCAAATCTTCTTGACCGACCCTGCTGGCAACATGATTGAGATTCACCAGGTCATGGACCAGGCCTAGAGCCTAAAAATCAACAATGCCTGAAAAATCGATTCCTAAATATCGGGAACTTCCAGTTGATTCGGGCGAGCTTTACCCAAACGCCTGGGGTGTTTTTGGCGAGAATGACCAATTGGGCACTCTCAACCAGCTCACCCCAGAGCGTTTGTTAGCTGCTAGAGGCAGCATCAAAACGGGTCTAACAGTGAACTTGAATCTTTCACTTGACGCTTTTGACCCACCCCTAATTGCGCACCGCGGAGTGCCAAAACATGAAGTTTTTGGCACAAACGTCTATCACCGCGACGATCGAATAGACAACCTATTTCTGCAGGCTTCGACACAGATTGACAGCCTTCGTCACTTTGCTCACCCAGACAAGGGGTTCTACAACGGCTTCTCGGGCGAGCTTCTGACCGCTGGTACCGAGGCGTTGGGTATTCAAAACGTTGCACACAAAGGCATTGCCGGACGCGGACTTCTTCTCGACGTGGCCGCATACCGCGAATCAATTGGCCAACCAATCAATCAAGAAACTGCAGAGCAGATTTCGGTTGACGATTTGGAAGCCACCTGTAATTTTCAAAAGTCCTCAGTTTTGCCTGGCGACATTCTGATGATTCGAACTGGTTGGCTAGGCGCAATTCTCTCCGGTAAAGCGGCGCGCGGCTCTGTATTGCAATCTCCTGGTTTAGCACAAGACGAATCAATCGCTGAATGGCTATGGGACCATCAAATTGCAGTGGCTGCAGCCGATAACGTTGCACTCGAGGCATGGCCTGCCAACCGCAATGCTCTTCCGACCAATGCTGAAAAGTCAGGCAATTTTGAGCTTTCAAGCCACACAGGCATGCTGCATCGAATCTTGATTCCTCTGCTTGGAATAACCATCGGTGAGCTGTGGGTTTTAGACGAGCTAGCATCGCGACTTCGCGAAAGCGGACGATTTGACTGTTTTATTACTGCAGAACCGCTCAACATTCGAGGCGGAGTGGGAAGTCCGGCCAACGCACTTGCGATTATCTAAGGGAGATAAATTGAACAATCGACACGTAGTAATTTCAGGTGGCGCATCCGGAATCGGGCTGTCAACCGCAAAAACTTTGGCCGCACAGGGCGCCCGGATTTCCATCATAGACCTCAACCCAAATACTCTCGTGGAAGCTGAGGCATTGCCTGGGAGTGGGCATCAAGGTTTGGTGCTTGACGTTACCAAGCACGATTTGGTCGATCTAGAGATTCAGAAACTTGCGGCCGTGCAGCCAATAACTGGGCTAGTGGTGTCTGCTGGAATTGTTTCCCAGGCCAAACTTATCGACATCTCTGGAGACGAGTTTTCGAAAGTCATCGGGGTAAATGTGGTTGGAGTGCACAATGTTGTAGCTTCTGTCGCAAGAACCATGGTCAAGAACCAAGTACAGGGTTCGATTGTCGTTTTGGGTAGCGTGGCGGCGTTCAACGGCGGTGGGTTGATGGGCAGAGGTGCTTACTCGACTTCAAAGGCGGCTCTGCTGGGAATGGTGCGTTCTTACGCACGCGAGCTTGCCGAATACAAAATTCGTGTGAATACGGTGGCTCCTGGAGCGACTGCAACTCCGATGACTGATTCTCTGACCCCAGAAAACCGTGAGCGCATTTTGACCCAAATGTTAGTCGGTCGTTTCTTGGATTCGAGCGAAGTAGTCTCGGCAATCAATTTCTTGATAAGCGATGAGAGTTCAGCGTTTACCGGGCAGACGCTGCATGCAAACGGAGGTAGCTACTTTGGCTGAGTCTTTTTCGAATGGTCTTTTGAGCAACAAAGTTGCAGTAATCACAGGTGCCGGAGGTGTGCTCGGCAAAGCCATGGCAGAGGCGTTTTTAGCAGAAGGCGCAAAGCTTGTGCTCACCGATCTGAGTGCCGAAAGATTGGCAGATTTGGAAAAAGCACTCGGTCAGCCGGACCGAACCTTGTCAGTAGTTGCTAATGCAACTAGCGCAGATGACACCGACAAAATTGTTTCGCTTGCTAACGAAAAATTTGCCGCACTAGATGTCTGGGTAAATAACGCTGGACTCACCAAAGACGCGACCATGCGAAAGATGCCGGTTGAAGACTTCGAATTGGTTATTGATGTTCATTTGAAGGGTGCCTGGTTGGGCACTAGAGCCGCAGCAAATTACATGCGAGATCACGGTGGCGGCTCAATCATCAATGTTTCTTCGATTTCCGGAAAAGTAGGCAACCCTGGGCAGACCAATTACAGTGCCGCGAAGGCTGGGATGGTAGGCCTTACCAAGGCTGCTGCCAAAGAAGTCGGGTTTGCGGGTGTTCGAGTTAACGCGATTCAGCCAGGGCTTATCGAGTCACCCATGCTTTACGGTATGCCTGAAGATGTGAAAGCCTCGCGCCTTGCTGAGATTCCATTGGGGCGTTTTGGGCGACCCGAAGAAGTTGCAGATTCTGTTGTCTTTTTGGCCAGTGATAAGTCTCGCTATCTGACCGGAATTGTTCTGGAGATTTCCGGTGGGCGAAACATCTAATGGCTGACTTGACCGGGGACTTCACAAGAAAACTCGGATCGAATCAGAAGTGCGAAATTCACATTTTTGACATTACGACAGGTGAAGACCGGTTACTTTTCTCTACGACCGAGTTGCTTCTTGAGGCGCCAAACTGGCACAAAAACAACTATCTGTTGCTAAACGGTAACGGGCTTTTGTGGAAATTGGATGTTGCCGATAACCCTAGATTGCGGCAGATTGACCTGGATGGCGCGAACCCTCTAAACAACGATCATGTCTTGTCTCCCGATCACTCCGAGATTTACATTTCCACAAACAACGATTGGCGCATTCACCGAGTCCCAGTTTCAGGAGGGCTGACTCAACCTGTTTCAGTCGGGCCAAAGAGCCACCTGCACTTTCTGCACGGTGTGCACCCCAATGAAGCGGAGATTGCTTTTGTTCAGTTAGACGCTGGCGCAGATGATGTTTTCAGCTCCGGTCGAATCCAGCTGTTCGATTTCATAAGTGGCGAGGTAGTGCCGCTGGTAAATGGCGACGGCCCAGAAGATGGTTGTGAGTATTCGGTTGATGGCGAGTGGGTGTATTTCAACACCGAGCATTTTTCTACTCGCCGTGGTCATGCCCAGATTGCTCGAGCTCGACGAAGCGGCGCAGACTTTGAACAGTTGACCTTCGATAACCGGGTGAATTGGTTTCCTCACCAATCGCCAGACGGAGAACATTGGGTTTACCTTAGCTATCCAAGCGAAACCGTAGGGCATCCAGAAAATATCGATGTCGAATTGCGCTTAGTGGTTGGCGAAGACTGGGGTAACCCTCAAACCCTAGTAAAGCTCTTCGGTGGCCAGGGAACCATAAACGTAAACAGCTGGTCTCCACATGAGACAAAATTCGCATACGTCAGCTATCCAAAGATTTAGCAAAAACTAGAAATAAGTTCGCGTTCTTTCCAGTTAGCCTTCAAGTACACAGATTTCAAGACTGGGGAACAACGACGTGAACTCGATCATCAACTTCATCACGGGCAAAAAAACCGCATGGGCCACACTACTAATTGGCCTAGTTTTTGCCGTTTTGGCCTTCGGCCCGCTGCGTGCCGCAACAACTGAGTTGAACCCAGGTGTAGGGCTTCCCGATGATGCCGAATCTGTAATCGCCGCCAAGCTGGCCGAAGATTTGCCCGGCGCTGATTCAACCGCTGCAGTAATTGTCTACGCGGCTGAGTCGGCAATGTCAGATGAACAAAAAGTATGGGTTCAGGGCGCATTTGATCCCATGAAGCAGATGGTGGTTGGCGGTGCCAACGAGAAATTTATCGAATTTACAAACCTCGAGGTTGAGGGTGAAAAGTTTGTACCTCCAGCCACTCTTTCCAACGATGAGTCAACCGCTGTAATCACCATCCCGATGGAAAAGTCTGATGAAACTGAGGTAATTACCGAGCGAGTAGCCGAAATTCGTCAACTCGCAAAAGAAGGTATGCCGGCAGGCCTCGAAGTTTATGTAACCGGCCCCGAGGGCTTCTCTGCTGACCTATCTGGAGTTTTTGCGGGAGCTGACTTCACCCTGTTGTTGTCAACCGTAGTTGTGGTTGCAGTCTTGCTGCTGATCACCTACCGCAGCCCTTGGCTATGGCTAGTTCCACTTCTGGTCGTCGGTACCGCCGACGGAATGGCTGGCCAGTTGGCTAGGCAAGTTGCTTCTCTATTCGGAATTACCCCTGACGCATCAGTCACCGGAATTCTTTCGGTTCTGGTTTTTGGTGCGGGAACAAACTATGCGTTGTTACTGATTGCTCGCTATCGAGAAGAGCTTTTCATCAATGAAGATCGCCACGAGGCTATGGCCAAGGCGTTGCGAGGGGCCGGCCCCGCAATTATCGCTTCGGGAAGCACGGTAACCCTTGCCTTGCTGACCCTCAGCTTTGCCGATCTTGCCGGTAACCGTTCGCTCGGTTTGGTTTGTGCCACAGGAATAGTAATTGCAATGGTTGCCGCTCTAGTTGTGTTGCCTGCCGCCATGGTGGTCTTTGGCCGCGGGCTGTTTTGGCCGTTCGTTCCGAAATTCGGTGCTGTCAACAAGGGTGAGAATGGGCTTTGGGCAAAATTGGGCCGCGGTGTTCGCAAGCAGCCAATTGCTATCTCAGTGGTAGGCATCTTGATTCTTGGTGTGCTCGCCTCTGGCGCGGCCGGCATCAAAATTGGTTTGTCGTCTACCGAGTCTTTCCTTAAAACGCCTGAGGCCGTGGTTGGTCAGAATGTCTTGGCCGATGCGTTTGCGGCCGGCTCTACCTCACCAACCAACGTTTTGGTAAACAAAGACGCTGCTGAAGAAGTTGTTGCGGCTGCCAAAACTGTTAGCGGAGTTGACAGTGCTGCAGTTGCCGTAAGCAATGAGCAAATTTCTCGAATCGACGTAGTGTTCGATGCTGAGAGTCAGTCTGAAGAGGTTTACGCGATGATCCGAGAACTGCGTGAAGCCGTCGCAACAGTGCCGAATGCCGAAGCGGTCATCGGTGGTTTAGATGCTCAGGCTCTCGAGGTAAAAGAAGCCTACGCACATGACCAAGCCTTGGTCATCCCGCTGATTTTGATACTCGTGTTCTTAGTGCTAATTGTCTTGCTTCGCTCTTTCGTTGCGCCGGTGCTGCTGCTGATTACCGTGGTTGCATCGTTCTTTGCATCGATGGGAGCCGGCTGGTTCCTGTTCGTGAATGTCTTTGGGTTCCCGGGTCTAGACCTGAGTGTGTTCCTGTACAGCTTCCTGTTCTTAGTAGCACTCGGCGTTGATTACAACATCTTCCTTGTCACACGAGCCAAAGAAGAAGCAGAAAAACTGGGTACTCGCGATGGAATGGTTCGTGCCTTGGGTGCTACCGGTGGAGTGATTACCTCAGCGGGTATTTTGCTCGCGGCCGTGTTTGCGGTTCTTGGTGTTTTGCCGCTGGTGGCCCTCGCTCAAATCGGCGTGATTGTCTGCATCGGTGTTCTGCTCGACACGCTATTGGTTCGAACCGTTATCGTACCGGCCTTGGCATTCATGACCGGCAAGAAATTCTGGTGGCCGGTCAAAAACATCAAAGCCTAGTCGACTTTGATCCAAACTGTGTCGTTTGGTTCCAGTTGCGGTGGCTCCGCAGAATAGTAACTAACCTGGCTGGCGGCCACAATTTTGCAGCCTGCTGGCAGTTGAACATTGTCTGTTCCAAAATTGTGCATGATGAGAATATTTAAATTTCGGTAGGCCAAGACTTTGTCTCCAGGCTCGCTTTGCCACTCGAACGAACCAAAGCCGAGTCGTAACTTCTTTCGCAGCTCAATCGCGTGGCGATACATAGAAAGAGTAGATGCTGGATCGTTGACCTGCAGATTGCGTGAATAGTTGCGATAGTGATCGGGCTGCGGCAACCAGGAGTTTCCACTTTGGTTGAAGCCGTTTGCAGCCCCTTTTCCAGCCTCCCAAGGTAGTGGAACTCGGCAACCGTCTCTGCCAAGTCTTTTCCCAGCTGTCCTAAAAAAGGTAGGGTCTTGTCTGTATTTGGCATCAAGAGTTGTGTGCTCAGGTAGGCCAAGCTCTTCGCCTTGGTACAAATACATCGAGCCAGGGAGACCCATTGTGAACAAGGTTGCCCCGCGCCCGCGGCGCAAACCTAAATCTCTGTCAGGCTGGGCATCGTCGGGGCCGATGCCATCTGAGGCGGTCGGGCGACCGGTCAGTCCACCCATTCGGGAATGGTGTCTGATGATGTCATGGTTTGAAAGTACCCAGGTGCTCGGTGCTCCAACAGAATCGAATGCTGCAAAAGATTCGTTGACGGTTTCTCTGATGCTTGAAGGGTTCCACTCGCTGTCTAAGTAGCGAAAGTTAAAAGTCTGGTGAAACTCGTCAGGCCTAACCCACTGAGCCATAAATGAGAGCGGATAAACATAAGCTTCTCCACACATTGCGCGTTCCCCGGGATAGCTATCCAGGATTTCTCGCCAACGCCGAAATATGGGATGAACTTCATCTTGGAACCACATAGGTGGGCTTGCTTCGCCCTCGATGAACCCGGCGCCGGCTCTTTCAACATCCGGATGATCTGGCAGACCAGCGGCTTTAGCCATCGCATGTGGCTGATCTACTCGAAAACCATCAACTCCTCGCTCGAGCCAGAACTGGAGAATCCCCTCGAATTCCCTTTGCACATCGCTGTTGCTCCAATTTAGATCGGGCTGGCTTGAGTCAAAAAGATGGCAATACCACTGGCCTGGCTTTCCATTTTTCTCGATAATTCGGGTCCATGCCGGCCCACCAAACATGGAGAGCCAGTTGTTTGGCGGTAGCTCCCCGTGTGCCCCAAGGCCATCTTTGAAGTGGTAAAACTCGCGTTCAGCCGAACCTGGTTCTGCTTTCAATGCCGCTTTAAACCAAGCGTGCTGATCTGAGGTGTGGTTAGGCACAAGGTCTACCAGGACTTTCAACCCCAGCTCGTGAGCTCGAGCAACCATGTTGTCGAAATCTTGGAGAGAGCCGAAAAGGGGATCAACGTCGCGATAGTCGCTGACATCGTAGCCGGCATCTTTTTGGGGAGAACGCATGAAAGGCGACAACCAGATTGCATCAATACCTAGCGCAGCAAGCGATTCAAGTCGGCTGGTTATACCCGGAAGATCACCCATGCCATCACCGTTCGCATCGGCAAAACTGCGTGGATAGATCTGGTAGATCACTGCTGAACGCCACCACTCAGTAGATGATGACTCTGGATGGTTTAGGTCTGGGAATCTAATTTTCTGTCTTTCTAGAGTTGTTATTAACAGCGCGGTAGCCCTCAACTTAGAGCTTGATCCAAACGGTCTGATCGTGCTCAAGAATTCCCTCAATCGTCAGGTCGTGTTGTGTTGTCACAAGTATTTCTCCAGCCGGAAGCGCGATTGCGTCGCCGCTGAAATTAGTGAGCACCATGACACCGTTGTTCACATAGGCAAGAGAATCTGGGCCAACGTATTCTTCAAGCCAACCAAACTCTCCGGCACCTAAATCGAATTGATTGCGAACTTTGAGAAGTCGTTTGTAGAGCTCAAGTGTTGAGCCCGCTACACCCTCTTGTAGGTTTCGTGAGAAGACTCGATAGTTAGCCGGCTGTGGCAACCATGATTTTCCAGTGTTGTTAAACCCATTTGACTCAGTGGCGTCGGCTTCCCATGGCAAAGGTACTCGGCAACCGTCTCGACCGATGCGCTCGCCGTTGGTGCGCGCATAGGTTGGGTCTTGACGATACTTGCCCTCTAATTGCCAGGCCTCTGGCAGGCCAAGTTCTTCCCCCTGGTAGAGGTATGAAGAGCCTGGAAGCCCAAGCATAAATGCAGTCGCAGCTCGAGCACGCCTCAATCCGAGAGGCTCATCAGGCGCAGGGTCGGACGGATGAATTCCATCCCCCGGACGAGGTGTGTTCTCAGGTGAGATTCCCAATCGAGTTGCATGACGGATACCGTCGTGGTTTGAAAGTACCCAAGTGCTCGACGCGCCAACTTTGCCGTATTCCACAATCGAATCAGTGACAATTTTCTTAATTGCGCCCGCCTCATATTTGCAGTGCATGTAGTCAAAGTTGAATGACTGGTGGTACTCATCTGGGCGCACCCACATGGCAAGTCGGGGCAGTGGGCTCATTGATGCCTCGGCACACATTGCGCGATCTTCGTATTCATCGACAACTCTGCGGAAACGCCGGATAGCATCGTGCACTCCCGGCTGACCCCAATATGGCACTGCCTCTTCTGCTTCTGCCATTGAAAGGTTAGAAATTGGTCGCTCACGCAGGTTTTCGTCATAGATCGTCGCATCCGGAAGCCCGCGACGTTTGACCATTCCGTGGGCAACATCAACGCGGAAACCGTCAACACCTTTGTCAAGCCAAAAGCGCAAAATGTCGTCGAACTCGTCGGCGATTTTTGGATTTTCCCAGTTCAGATCTGGCTGACTGGAATCAAATAGGTGCAGGTACCATTGCCCCAGAGAGCCATCGGCTTCGGTGATTCTGCTCCAAGCTGGGCCCCCAAAAATTGACTGCCAGTTGTTTGGCGGCAGCTCGCCGTTCTCGCCTTTGCCATCTCTGAAGTGGTAGTAGTCACGCTCGCGCGACCCTGGAGGTGATTTCAGTGCCGCCTGAAACCAGGCGTGCTGATCTGAAGTGTGGTTGGGAACGATGTCTACGATAATTCGAATGCCAAGTTTTTTTGCCTTAGCTATTAGAACGTCAAAGTCTTCGTTGGTTCCAAAGATTGGATCAATGAGGCGGTAATCACTGATGTCGTAGCCAGCATCCTTTTGAGGTGACTTGAAAAAAGGGCTGAACCAGATAGCGTCGATGCCCAGTTCTGAAAGCGAATCCAAACGCTCTGTGATCCCCTTTAGGTCACCGATTCCATCTCCGTCACCATCCGCAAAACTGCGCGGATAAACCTGGTAAATTACCGATTTTCTCCACCACTCGGCGACTGGGTTGTTTTTAGTTAAGAATTCAACGTTCGACATGGAACCCAATCTTAAGGGGCTCAGATAACCTTCAGGTTGCTTTGACCAAAGCTAGATGCTAAAGTCTTCTGGTGCCCGAGCCGCTTGGTTTGGGTCACGCCCTGATAGCTCAGTGGTAGAGCACTTCCATGGTAAGGAAGGGGTCGCGAGTTCAATCCTCGCTCGGGGCTCTGAGTCACCGGTTTTTTACGTGTGATGACTCGGCTGGGTAGCTCAGGTGGTTAGAGCACACGACTCATAATCGTGGGGTCGCGGGTTCGAGTCCCGCCCTAGCTACCAAATAGCAAACAACAAAGACCCAATCGGGTCTTTTTTTGTTTAATGCAGCAAACTAGCTGTGTGGTAAATCCAAATGTTCAGGGAAAAAAATATCCTGCAAGCTCCCCCTATCTAGTTGGCAGAGAGAAACTTCGCGAATTTGCTCATGCGGTGAAGTCTTCAAGCCCAAGCAATCTTGATGTTTTTGCAGCTCAGGCTGCCGGTTATACAGATGTGATTGCTGCCCCGACATTTGCGGTGGTTATTCAAGAGCGTTCTCTGGCAACTGTGTTAGCGGATCCTGAGGCAGATATCGATTTCTCTCGCGTGGTGCACGGAGACCAAAGGTTTATACACCGTCGCCCCATCGTTGCCGGAGACGAACTGACCAGCGAACTAGAGGTTGCCAGCGTGAAGTCGCTGGGTGCTCACTCGATGATCACCTTCGAGACAAAAATTTATGACGTTGATAAAGAACTGGTTTGCACGGCAATTTCAACTTTGGTAGTTCGAGGTGATGAGTAATGTCGCACATTAACATTGCTGCACTCGAGGTAGGTCAAGTTGTCGGAACCTCTGAGTATCTACTCACCCGCGACTCATTGGTTCGATACGCAGGTGCCTCTGGCGACTTTAACCCGATCCACTACCGCGATGATTTTGCTCAGTCGGTTGGCCTACCTGGGGTTTTAGCCCACGGCATGCTAACTATGGGTGTTGCTGTGCAGGTGGCCGTCGACTGGGTTGGTGACGCCGGCAAGGTGCTCGACTACCAGGTGCGATTTACCAAGCCGGTTTTGGTAGACGCGCAGGCTGGTGCCGTGGTCGTGATCACTGCAAAAATCGGAGAAATCGATGCCGAATCGAATGTGGTTCGGGTTGATCTTTCGGCCGTATTCAACGAGCAAGCGGTGCTTGGCAAAGCCCAGGTTCGAGTTCAGCTCTAAATGACAAAAGCACTAAGCGAGCTGACCACAATTCGGGTCGGCGGCACACCCTCAGAAATTTTTGTTGCCCACACCCGAGATGACCTGATTGAGCACACGCTCGAGGTTTGGCGCAGCGGCGATGATTGGCTTTTGCTCGGCGGCGGCTCAAACATGGTGGTCGCAGATGACATCAGTAACCTGCGTGTGATCCAGGTCGCAAACCGCGGAATCGAGGCGACCCCAACCCTTGACGGCAAGGTTCGGCTTCGAATTCAGGCTGGCGAAAATTGGGATGAGTTGGTGCGTTCGAGTGTCGAGCAGGGCCTGGCAGGTATCGAAGCTATGGCCGGAATTCCGGGAACCGTTGGCGCTGCACCGGTGCAGAACATTGGCGCCTATGGCCAAGAGCTAAGCGACGTTTTGGTGCGAATTGAATTTCTCGACTATGAGACACACGAGCTAGCCGTGCTAGAGGCCACTGAGCTCGGGTTCGACTATCGAAGCTCGATTATCAAACGTGGGCGAGCAGGCGTGATCACCTGGGTAGAGCTTGAGCTGCAAAAGCTTGGCGGGTTATCGCGACCTCTATACACATCTCAGGTGGCAGCCGATCTGGGCGTTTCGATGGGGGACCAAGTTCCGCTCGCCGATGTAAGAAATTCAGTGCTCAAGCTGCGTGCTCAAAAGGGCATGGTGCTGGATGCTAACGACCCTGACTCGGTAAGTTGCGGCTCGTTTTTCACCAATCCGATAGTTAGCGATTCTTTTGCTAGAACTCTGCCAACCGAGGCCCCGCGCTGGGAATCTGAGGATGACGACGGACTGACAGTGAAACTTTCAGCTGCCTGGTTGATTGAGCAAGCGGGAATTGGCCGTGGTTTTACCTTAGGCAAATCAAACGCTTCAGTGTCTTCGAAACACACCCTCGCGATTGTTAATCGAGGCGGGGCAACCGCAGCAGAAATTACCGAGTTGGCAAGGTTTATTCAAGAGCGGGTTGCTGCAAAATTCGGCATCAACCTGGTGCCTGAGCCAAACCTGATCGGTTTTTAGCTAAATAGTTTTTGCAGTCGCTGAATGCCCTCAACCAAAGGTGCATCACCCAGGGCATAGCTCAGACGCACATAACCAGATGGGCCAAACGCCTCACCGGGAACCAGCGCAACCTCGGCAGCATCAAGAATGTAGTCGCAAAGCTCGAGTGAGGTGTTGATTTGCTTTCCGCCCCATTCGCGCCCTAACAGGCCACGAACATCTGAGTAAACGTAGAAAGCACCCTGCGGCATAGGGGCCACCCAGTTTGGAATCTTGTTTAGCTCGGCTACGGCCAATCCGCGTCGACGCTCGAAGGCATCGCGCATTGCGAGCACTTCGTCTTGAGGCCCGGTTAGTGCGGCCAGAGCTGCACGCTGCGAAATGTTCGAAACGTTCGATGACAGGTGTGATTGCAGGTTTCCTGCAGCCTTCATTGCATCTAGTGGGCCGGCCATCCAGCCGAGTCGCCATCCGGTCATGGCGTAACTCTTGGCAACACCGTTGACCATGATTGTGCGATCAATCAGCTCAGGTACGGCTTCGGTAATTGAAACCGCGCGGCCACCGTCGTAAACCAAGTTCTGGTAAATCTCGTCGGTGATTACCCACATGCCGTTTTCGTAGGCCCAGCGACCAATGGCCTCGGTCTGCTCGCGAGAATAGACCGATCCGGTTGGGTTTGAAGGCGAGACGAACAGCAAAACTTTCGAACGTGAAGTGCGTGCTGCTTCAAGCTGCTCTACCGTGACCAAATAGTTCTGCTCGGCACCTGCAAACACCTCAACAGGAACACCTCCGGCCAGCTGAATGGCCTCAGGGTAGGTGGTCCAGAAAGGGGTTGGCATCAAAACTTCGTCGCCCGGATCAAGCAGTGTGGCAAATGCCTGGTAAACCGCCTGCTTGCCACCGTTGGTCACAACTACCTGGGCAGCTGTAATCTCGGTGCCTGAATCGGCTTTCGTTTTCTGGGCGATCGCTTCGCGTAAATCAGGCAAACCAACAGCCGGCGTGTAACGGTGGTTTTTTGGGTCACGCACTGCAGCTACGGCGGCCTCAACAATGTGAGCCGGAGTTGCAAAATCTGGCTCGCCTGCGGCATAAGAAATAACCGGACGGCCTGCGGCCTGAAGCGCTTTTGCCTTGGCGTCAACTTTCAAAGTTGCTGATTCAGCAATTGAGCCAATACGTTTTGAAATTCGAGGGAAGTCAGTCACGACTTCAAGGTTACCTGTTGCGATAGGCCTCGAGCCAGAATCTGGGTAAATCCGCCTTTGCAATATCGAGCGTTCGCAACTAAACTTCGTAGAGGTAGTTTGACAACTTCCGAAGCCTAATCTGGCAAAACAATCACCCTTAGATTTCAATCTAGAAGTGTGTCTGTCGAAGGTTAGTTTTCAGAACAAATTACTCACCGTTTAGGGCGGTGGCTCAATTGGTAGAGCAGCGGTCTCCAAAACCGCAGGTTGCAGGTTCGAGTCCTGTCCGCCCTGCAAAAGCAATCCAAACAAAGGAACAACCAATGGCAGAAGAGCTAGAAGTAGCCTCTGAAGATCTAGTTGAGAAGGCTAAGGCTGACAAAGCCACCAAGCGCAACATCTTCGGTCGCACCGCTTTGTTCTTTAAGCAGGTAGTGCTTGAACTAAACAAAGTAACTAAGCCAACCTGGGCTGAGCTTCGCAACTACACCGCAGTAGTGCTCGCATTCGTTGTGGTTGTAATGGCGATCATCAGCCTTCTTGACTGGCTGTTCTACACCGGCGTGGTCTGGGTTTTCACCCCAACCGCCTAAGCAATTTTTAGAACTCATCCGAGTTTGAACGATAGGAAACACTGAAGTGACTGAAGAGCGCGACGAGCTAGCTGCATTGCAAGACGATGCAGTTGAGCAGGTTATTGCTGAAGCCGATGCCGACTTCGCTGACCTTGCCAAAGATGCCGCTGCAGAGCTAGAGCAAGACCTAGAGCTTGAAGAAGCCATCGTTGAGGCAGCTGAAGAAGCAGCTGCAATCGCCGATGAAATCGAAGAGGGATCACCTGTCGACCCTTACCGTGAATTCAAGTCAGAGCTGCGTCGTCAGCCTGGCAAGTGGTACGTAGTTCACTCATACGCCGGTTACGAAAAGCGTGTGAAGCAAAACATCGAGAACCGAAAGCTCTCTCTTGAGGGTGGCGACGATGTTTACCAGGTCGAGGTTCCGATGGAAGACACCATCGAAATCAAGAATGGCCAGCGCAAATTGGTTACCAAGGTTCGCATCCCTGGTTACGTTCTTGTTCGCATGGACATGAATGAAGAATCATGGTCGTTGGTTCGTCACACACCAGCGGTTACCGGCTTCGTCGGCAACTCGCAGGCACCAACCCCGCTTCGCCCAGACGAGGCATTCGAAATGCTGAAGCCGCTATACGTCTTGCCAGAGCAAGAAGAGGCAAAGGCTGCATTCAAGGGCGTTGCCGTCAAGGGCAAGTCGAAGCCGGTTCCGGTCAACGTCGACTTCAAGCTTGGCGAAAGCATCATGATCAAAGACGGATCATTTGCCGGCCTTCCAGGCACCATCTCAGAGATCAAGCCTGAGAGCGGCAAGCTAACCGTTCTAGTTTCACTGTTCGAGCGCGAGACTCCGGTCGAGCTTGGCTTCGAGCAGGTTGGCCCACTGGCCTAAATAGAATTCCCCAACAATCAAAGGAATAAAACAAAATGGCACCGAAGAAAAAAGTCACCGGCATGATCAAGCTACAGATCCAAGCTGGCGCTGCTAACCCAGCACCACCTATTGGTCCAGCTCTTGGTCAGCACGGTGTAAACATCATGGAGTTCTGCACCGCGTACAACAACGCAACTGCAGACAAGCGCGGCAGTATCATTCCGGTAGAAATTACCGTCTATGAAGACCGCTCATTCACCTTTGTTCTGAAGACCCCGCCAGCCGCTGAGCTAATCAAGAAGGCTGCGAATGTTCAGAAGGGTTCAGCAACCCCTCACACCGTGAAGGTTGCGCACCTATCAAAGGATGCTCTCTACAAGATCGCCGAAGAGAAGATGTCAGACCTGAACGCAAACGATGTCGATGCAGCTGCAAAGATCATCGCGGGTACTGCTCGCTCAATGGGCATCACCGTAGACGCATAAATAACAAAAACAATTAGTAAGTGGGAGTACCGCGCGCGGTACGTTGACCACGAACTGTGACCAAGTAAAGGAAAAACAGATGGCAAAGCGCTCAAAGGCCTACCAGGCCGCAGCAGCTCTCATCACCGAGGGCAAGCTATACACCCCAGCCGAGGCCGTGACTCTAGTTCGCGAGACCGGCTCAAAGAAGTTCGACTCAACCATCGAGGTCGCCCTAAAGCTAGGCGTTGACCCTCGTAAGGCCGACCAGATGATCCGTGGAACCGTTTCGCTTCCAAACGGAACTGGTAAGACCGCCCGCGTTATTGTGTTTGCAACCGGTGCCGCAGCTGACGCTGCAAAAGCTGCAGGCGCAGACGAGGTTGGCGGCGACGAGCTAATCGAGAAGGTAGCCGCCGGCTGGACCGACTTCGACTCAGCAGTGTCAACCCCTGAGCTAATGGGTAAGGTTGGCCGTCTTGGTAAGGTACTAGGTCCTCGTAACCTAATGCCAAACCCTAAGACCGGAACCGTAACCCCAGATGTTGCTAAGGCTGTTACTGACATCAAGGGCGGAAAGATCGACTTCCGCGTTGACAAGCAGTCAAACCTTCACTTCATCATCGGTAAAGCTTCGTTCACCAAAGAGCAGTTGGGTGAAAACCTAGCAGCAGCTCTAGACGAGGTTCTACGTTTGAAGCCTTCGAGCTCAAAAGGGCGCTACCTAATCAAGGCAGCAGTTTCGACCACCTTTGGTCCTGGCATTCCGCTAGACACCAACGTAACCAAGGTTGAGTTCTAAAAAAGTTCACCAAACCTTAATGGCGAGGGGATCGGGTCTTATTGACCCGGTCCTTTCGTCATCTTTAGACTTTTTCATCCTGGCCATCCCGATGGTGGTTAGGCGGTTTGAGCTCGGCGAACGACCGAGACCTAAAGAAGGGCGGGATATTGCCTCAGCACGCATTTGGCGCAGCCACACTACTTGACACGAAAGACCCGATGGGGCTCAGAACTGATGCCCCACTACTCGATGCCTGGATTCGAGATATGGAGACCGACCGGTCGCCGTTCCAAATTCCTGGGCACAAGGGTCGCACCGATCTAACCGGTGCAATCGTAGACGGCGACATTCCAGTGCTTCCGGGCAATCATCCCCATCGAATTTCTCCATCGCTAATTCTCGAGGCCGAGCGATTGGCCGCAAACCTTTGGGGTGCAGACCTCTGTCGTTTCGGAGTGAACGGTTCTTCTGGATCAAATCACGCAGCTGTAATGGCAGTTGCCAGCCCAGGCGAAAAAGTTATTGTGTCGCGAACCCTTCACAAATCAGTGCTGGTCGGCATGGTCTACGCCGGAGTAGTTCCGGTCTGGATTCGACCAGAAATTAACCCCGCCACTGGGCTGCCTGAGTATCTACCTTCGAGCCGTCTTCGTGAAACTCTCGAGGCACACCCAGATGCCAAAGCAGTTTTGATTGGCGAGCCCTCTTACGTCGGAACCATGTCAAACATTCCGCGGCTATCTGCGGTGGCACATGAGTTCGGAATTCCGTTGGTGGTTGATGCAGCTTGGGCTGCTCACTACGGCTTCCACCCAGAGTTGCCTGAGCACCCTTTGGCCGAGGGTGCCGACATTGTGGTGACCTCGGCCCACAAGACTTTACCTTCATATTCTCAGGCCAGCTTTGTGTTGGCTCGCGGAGAGTTTGTTGACCTACCTCGACTAAACAAAATGTTTGATTCAACTCAAACCACCTCTATGTCTGGGCGAATTTTGGCATCAATTGACGCAGCTCGTGCTTTGCTCCAGCGGCATGGGCACGAACTTATTGGCCCGGTGATTGAAGCAACTGAGCGCGGCCGAGCAACTTTGCGAGCAGCTGGCATCGACGTAATTGACGGTGAATACATAGATCCGTTAAAGCTGGTTATTTTGCTGAGCTCATGTGGTGCCGATGGAAATGCGGTTGAGGCTGATTTATTGGCGGCCAATATCGACGTCGAGATGGCAAACCGAGACATCATCATTCCGATGATCACATTTGCTGACACACCAGATCGCATCAACGACCTGGTCAAGCGCATCATCGAATCGGTGAATGCCAATCGGGGCGAGGCTCGTCCGATTGAAATTCTGCCGGCGTTTTCAATCGAGCCTGAAGTTGTGGTTACCCCGCGTGAAGCATTTTTCTCGGGCTACGAGGTAGTTCCAGCCGCCGAGGCAGTGGGACGTGTTTCTGCAGAAATGATTTGCCCCTATCCTCCCGGTGTTCCGGTGCTCAGCCCGGGTGAGCGCATCACCGAGGCCGCTTTGGGTGCGTTATTTGAGGCCCGTGACATGGGCGTGAGAATTGCATTTGTGGCCGACCCGACCTTGAAAACCCTTAAGGTTTTACCTAGGTAAAGCAATTTACTAGCCCGCAGCGATTAGGCCAGCTAGTCGACTCACGCACAAAACATCTTCAACTTTGCTGAATTTAATGCGTAACAAATTTGGGCTGTAGATCAGGTAGCTGTTGGTTTTTGCCCGAGACAGTGCAACGTTCAACCGATTTCTGTCGAGCAGAAACTCTAGCCCGCGAGGTGCATCGGATGCGCTTGAAGCTGCCAAGCTGACGATAACCACGTTGCCCTCGCGCCCTTGAAATTTGTCAACGGTGCCAACTTGCACATCGATGAAGCCCTCTTGATCGAGGGCTTTTCGAATCAGGTCGACCTGCGCGTTGTAGGGGGCCACCACCAATATTTCAGACTGATCGGTCAGTTTGACATGGTCTTGCACCAATTTCAAAACAACAGAAATTTCTTCTCGTGAGTAGGTTGAATTTCCATGGTGTTCAACCGCTATTGACTTGAAACCGGCCGGCAAACCCGGCAGCTCTCTAATCGCGCTTTCGTGTGAGTGCAATCGATTTTGATAGGCAAGCTTTGACACTGGAGCATTTACTGCCGGGTGCATTCTTCGAGTCACCTCTACGAAGTAGCCCATCGACGAGGGCAAAATTTCATGATCACCCATGTAGTGGCCCAATGCTGAGTTGTCGACACCACCCGGGTGCACTGCCTGAACCACCTGTGTTAACTGCATAGGGTCGCCGAGCAAGACCAAATTGTCAGCCACCGATGAAACTGCAATTGCATCGACCAGAGAAAACTGTGCCGCCTCATCGATAAATAGATAGTCAAAATGCCTTACGTTGACTACCGGATTACAAAATGCCCAGGCTGTGCCGCCAAGCACGAAGCCGTCTATTTGCTGGTCGAGCCAGTTAACTAGCTCACCGTATTTTGCCGGTTTGAACCATATTTGCTTCGGATCAGCGACTTTTGGCTTCATCTTCGCTATTCGCTCGGCAGAGACCCCGGCGTCTAGGCAGCCGTAAAGCAAGTTTTCAACTGCCGAGTGTGAGTTTGCTACAACACCAATTTTTTTGCCCTGAGCAACTAGCTCAGCAATCGTGCGCGAACCTAAATATGTTTTTCCGGTGCCAGGCGGGCCTTGAATCGCCAGCACCGATTTGTCGAGGCGCAGCGCAGAGTCAATTACCGCTGTCAAATAATCTTCACCGTCTACTGCTGTCAGTGACCCCTGCGAAAGCCGAGGTTCTCTGCGCATTAGCAGGTCGAAAACCGCCCTGTTTTTCGGCGGTTCTTGGGTTGGTGAGCCCCATTCAGCTGCGAGAGTTTGCGCGAATTCTCTGATGACATCTTGTTTTGCGCCCGCCGGAATTCGGGTGGCATCAAAAATTGCGTTCGGGGCAAAGTTTTCGCTTGAATCTTGAACGGTTCTGGAAAATTCGATGTAATCGTCGCCCACAAATGTAACGGAGCCCCGATCAAGATCTTGCTGATTCGCGCCGTAATCGAACCGAATATAAATCGGATCTTTTTCCTCGAAGAAATTTGCTTGGCCCTGATCGAGAAAGTACCGGTAGTGAATTTTTTTGCCGTCGGAACTCTGATCGAAACTCTCACAACCAACTACCACAAGTGCCGATCGGTCTTTGTGCAGAGTTTCATTTGGCGCCTGGCGCTTGATTCGCAGATCGCGCCAAAACATGACCTCTTCGCGTTTGTAAAACAAAATGCAGTGCACCAGGGTTTCCCAAATTTTGGCACGATAGTCGGCAAGTTCGTTTTGACCCCAGGGCCAATCGTCAAGCGCAGATGCAATTGAGTCGGTGGCCTGTTTTAGAGCAGCGAGTTCAATTTCAGCTTTATTGCCAGCCCCATCCTCTTCTGATTGGCTAGCGCGTAACTGTTTTTTTCTATCGAGAACCAGCTGGTGGTTGTCATAACCGACGGTGGCATCAGGTAGTGCGGCCAGCCAGTCGTAAAGTTTTTGAGTAGAAATGCAATCTGCCTCGTTGTAGCTCGCAATGCTTGCCAGCTCAGTGGCTGCAGCCGGGTCGTTGGCTGCAGCCAGCTGACGATAAAGGTCGTAAGACTCAACGCTTCCCATGGCGTCAACAACTTCACTGTCGCGATTGAGCTCGTAGAAAGCCTCAAGTTTCTTGATGGAATAGCTTGGCTGGCTAATTTGAATCGAACCCCGAACGGTTTTGTACAGGTCGACCAATTTGTTTTCGGCAAACAACCAGGCCACCTCTTCGCCCATGGTGTCGTGCCGGTCGACCATTCGGTTTAGCGCAGTTACCTCATATTGTGCATAGTGGTAAATGTGCGCTTCTGGATGAGCCTTCACTGTGGCAACAGCCCAGTTCACAAAGCCTTCAAATGCAAGTTTTTCTTGTTCTCGCGTGTGCGCCCACCAGTGATGAAATTTGCCATCGCGAGTAGTTGCTCCCCATAGGTATTCGAGGCCACCTTTTTGCTCGAAAAACGGGAAACCTTCAATATCGAAAAAGATGTCATTCGCCGAACTCGGCGGCAGAACTTTAATTTCAGGATCGGGCAGAAGCACAAAACTGTGTTTGCCAGAAACTTTGTACCCGTGCTGCAGAGCTGCTTGAGTTTGTAATTTGTTGAAGGTTTCGGCTGGCAGTTCGGCTGGTCGGGCTTTAGTTTCAGCCAGCTCTCGCATGGTCGTGATGCCGCTTTTGCCAAGTTTTGCAATCTGACTGCGGTTAATTCCGGCGACCTGGCTGAGGTGGTCGACCTCAATTCGAGCCTTGGTGCAAAGGTCGGGGTATTCGCACACTGAACAGGCATCGGCACTCTCGCAAAAGAGGTTTTTCGCATCTAACTCAATGGTTTCAGCCTCAGCAATGGCTGAAAACAAGGCCGCCCTAGCCAACTGCATGGCGGGCAAAATTTCAGATTCTTCAAATAGAGCCAACTGTCTGGAACCCAAAATTAGGCCGTGCAGCTCAGCTGATTTGAGACCTAATTCTGCAAGTGCATCGACATAGAGCCCTACCTGCAGCAAATAGTGTGGCTTGGCTACCCCAGCCAATTTGGCGTCGAAGGCGGTGTAGAGGTTTTCAGATTTCTCCGCGATAAACTCATCAGCGCGTTTAGGTCGAGCCGAGATTTTTCCATCAACAAACTCGAGTTGATAGTCGCCGCGAACCAAAAAGTCGGGGCGACCTGAAAACTCAACTTCGCCAATTCGGTGCTTCATCGACCCCTGGTAAATAACCGGAACTTTCGCCCGCATCAAATCGATGGTTGATTGAACTGCATCTGCACCCAGTGGGCGCTGAAACGCATTTGGGCCCAGAGACTGCAGTAACTCAGCCTCAATGGCTGCCTCAAATTTTTCACCGTAAACCACCGGCAGGCCCTCGACCGGTTTTGTGAACTCTGCGACCAAATCGCGCACACCGGGTTGGTCTAGCTCACGTGCAACCGCCAGTTTCATGCAGTGGGCGCAACTCGACGCACGCATCAGATCGCGGGTGTTGAAAGACCAGAGGTTATCCAATTTCTTCATTGGTCAAATCTTTGCATGTGCCTCTGACAAGAGGGCTAGCAACGCAAGCAAGAAATTAAAGACTCACAAGTACCGAATCTAGGTCGTCTGTTGTGGGCGGTTCGCATCCGGCTCTTTCGCAGGTGATCGAGGCTGCAACACCAGCAACGCGAACAAACTCGCTAAGCATGTCATCGCTGAGGGCGGCTAGTCGCTCGAACGGTTTGGTGCCGAGAGCATCGGCATCTGAAAGTTGACCAAGCAGATTGGCGCAGAATGTATCGCCGGCACCCACCGTATCGACCACATTGATTTTTCGAGATGGCACGTCAATTCGGGCCTGCTGGCCACGATAAATTGAGACACCGTCGCCACCTCGCGTCACCAGCACCAAGCGGTCGGTCTGCCCGATCCATTCAGCGACAATCTGATCGATTCGACTTTCGGTCGCCGGGTTGCTGTGGTCGAGCCCATAGAGCCACTCGATGTCTTCGTCAGAAGCCTTAATTAGGTGGCTAATCTGATTCACCCGTTCAACTCGCTGCCGTTCGACTTCAGCCTTGAAGCCAAGCGCCGGCCGCATGTTGATGTCATGTGAGATGGTTAGCGTTTCGGCATCGAAATGGCGTTTTGCCCACGCTTCAATAACTGCATTTCCAGGGGCCATAGCCATGGTTAGGCAGCCAAATTGGATGGTGGTTGCGCCAAGTTCTGCAATTTGCGAATCGGTAGGTAGCTCTTCGTTGGTCCAGCCCCAGTCGGCCGTGCCGTTTACGTAAAACGAGTAGCTGGGCACTCCGTGAGAGTCAATTGACACCACCGCAAGTGTGGTGAGTTCGTCGGCAGCAATTGAGTAGTCGAGTTGCACTTGGTTTGACTCGAGACGGTCTCGAATGATTTTGCCAAAACGGTCACCGCTGATTCGACCCAGAAACTGATGTGCGGTCCCTCGGCGAGCCAACGCCAACGCAACATTCGCATTGGCGCCTCCGACGATCGCATTGAACGATCCGGGCTGGTAGCGATTTTCAATCAAATCGATAAGGGCTTCGCCGATCACAAGAATCATGCTGAAAGTTTAGGGCTAGGCTCGAGTCATGAAGAGAATTCCACTCGAAAACAGGGCCATCGCCCTTCCGCTACTGGGCCTCTTAGTTGCCTGGGCTTTCTTTATGGTCTCGCAGTATGTTTCACTGTTCACCCCGCAACCGGCTTACGACACTATGGGGCAACTGATCGAGGCTCGCGACTACATCGATTTCTCTCCGTACCTTTCGCTGCTCGGCATTGCCAGCGGATCTATCGCCGCACTATTCGGCCTCAACATGGCGGTCGAGGCTCGCCACCTAAATGGCGAAGACGATTCGCTCTCGCGTGCAGCCCACCGTTTCTCAACGCTCACCGTAATTATCGGATTGGTCGCCGGCGCCATTTTTGCAATCGGTAATTTCATGGGGGCGTTCAATAATTTTGGAAATCGCGAGGGAGTTACCTCGCGTTTGATCGATGTCTACATCCCGATTATTTTGGCCACCGCTCTAGTCATTTTTGTTTTGCTAAAGGCTTTTGTCCTGCGCAAAGACCAACTCGAAACCAATGAGCAGGGTCGCGCAAAACTGAGTGATGCACAAAAGGCACTCGCCCTCGGATATGTCTTGCCGATTTTCACCACGGCAATCGCAATCATTTTTGGCCTGGTGGTTTACGACGTAACCCGAACCACGCTTCAGGTTTGGGTGTGGGTCATCATTCAGCTGATCATCGCCTTTGGCATTATCGCCGGTACACGTTTTGCCAGTCGAGCACGCGCAGCCAAACCAGCAGCACCAAAGCCGAGAACGGCGCTCGCCGCAGGTGCAGCGAACCTAAATTTCGTGCTTTCGATTATTTTCGGCGCGGTGGTCTCAATCATGGGTTTCACCTTCGGTTTCTCTGCGATTGAAAACCTGCGCACCTGGAGAGTGAACAGCCAAATCATCGAGCCAATTACTCTGAAATGGTTTCTGGAAGACTTCTTCCCCGCAAAAGTATTGATTGTCTTGGCCGTGATCGGCATCTACCTAACTATCACTGAACGAAACCGAAAGCGCATCACCAAGTAATGAAATTTTTCTGTTCGGGGCTGCTGTTCGATAACGACGGAGTTCTTGTTGATTCGCACGCTGCCGCCGCTGAGGCTTGGCAAATTTGGGCCGAAAAATATGCTCCCGGCTGGAATTGGGATGCCCCAGAAAACGCCGGAGTTAGGGCCGAAGACAAAGTGCGCGAGCATGTTTCTGCTGCAGAGTTTGAGGCTGCCAACAACTACATCAACCAACTCGAGCAAGATACTGCGCATAAAACCGAGGCTCTAGGCGGAGCTCAAGAATTGCTGCACTCGCTGGTTGCTGGCAGTTGGACGGTCTGCACATCGGCCAATGCCAATTTAGGCCGAGCTCGATTGGCTGCGGCTGGTCTTCCAATTCCCGCTGAATTGGTTACCGGCGACGATGTGGCAAAAGGTAAGCCGCATCCTGATCCGTATTTATTGGGTGCACAGCGACTCGGTTTTGAGCCAGAGAACTGTGTTGTTTTTGAGGATGCCGTAGCCGGCGTTACCGCAGCCATCGAAGCGGGCGTCGGGCTAGTGATCGGAATTTCAGAGAAGGCGCTCGAGACCGAAGCCGACATTGTGCTGCGTGATTTGAGCGGTATAACTTTTGACGGCGAAGTTTTGACGATTCCCGATAAGAACCGATTGCGGTAGATTCTTGACTAACCCAAAGCCAATGGAGGCAAACCATGACTGACGTAGTGTTTTTCGGTGCTGACTGGTGCAGCGACTGCCGACGTTCAAAGTCTCAACTCAACGAACTCGGTGTCGAGTACGAACTGAAAGATGTTGAAGCACAACCTGAGGCGGCTGTTGAAGCCGAGCAAATTTCAGGCCGGAAAAACATCCCGGTTATCTTGTTTAAGGACGGCACTGTTCTGGTCGAACCTAGTAACAATTTGCTCGAGGATGAACTTCGTAAACGAGGCCTAATTGCATAACCGTTCAGTGGTTGTCGTTGAAGACGAGGCATTGCTTCGCGATCTGATTGCGCAGAGCCTCGAGGCAAGTGGCTTCAGCGTTGCGACAGCAGCAAACGCAGCTGACGCTAGACGCGCGTGTGCGGCATTTGACCCAGACGCTGTTGTTGTTGACATTGAGCTAGGGCTCGGGCCAAACGGCTTCGACTTTGTCGAGGCATTGCACAAAGACTCACCAGATGTTGCCGTGGTGTTCTTAACCAACCTGCCTGATTCTCGATTTGCTGGCCGCGATCCAAAGTCGCTACCTAAATCGGTGGCTTACCTCCGTAAAACTCAGTTGGTCAACTCAGACGACTTAACTCGAGCTCTAGAAACTGTGCTGCAGGGTGTATCGGCCAAAGAGTTCAGGCACGACCTTGCGGTTTCGCGGCCCTTGGCTCAGCTTTCACAGCGCCAGGTTTCGGTGCTTCAGCTTCTGGCGCTTGGCTATTCAAACGCGCAGATTGCCGCTCGCCGCGGAACTACGGTTCGCGCAGTTGAAGGCATCATCAGCCGCATCTTCGCCGCACTGCAAATTGATCCTTCGGCACCCGGCAACGCTCGAGTCGAAGCAGCTCGTGCCTATCTGCAGGCCAGTGGCCACCAAATCGTTGAAGCCTCTTGATAGCTGACTAACTCGAATGCAAAGAGCTGAGACCCCCAAGAGCAATTTGCGCGAGGCCATCAGAAACGCTGCCGGCCCAGTTACTTTTAGTAATCGCACATTGCTGGCTTATGCTTACCCGTCTTACGCAACCTTTTTTGTATTCGACCTGCTGCCGATCATCGGTGATTTAGATAAGCGCCCGGTTTTCATTGAATGGTTTGCGGTTGCAACCGTTGGTTACTTAGCAGTGGTCGCGGTGATGCTGGTATTTCGGGCCACACTTTTGCCGGCGACGTTTCGTAAGCCAAAGGTGCTACTTACCGTAGTTGCTCTGCTGATTGCTGGTCTTGCGCGAGCGGTCGCGGTAAATCTTGTGGGCACGTCACTCGGTGTAATCAGCCTCGAAGATGTTCCGTTTCGTCTGGCTGCCGGGCCGGTGCTAACCCTCGGAATTATTTCGACAATTTCTATCTACCTTGCATCGGTGATGCGAAGCGAAGATGCCGTCACCAAATTGCGTCGCGAGAAAGCAGTGCTTGACGAATTGCGAGGGAGTATTCGCGAGCGCATCAAATATCAGCGGGATGAAATCATCCGACAGATTAATGCAGCGTTTCAACCGGTGATTAATCAGCTTGAAGCATCGGGAGGAAATGCCCGCGAAAAAGTTGCCCTGCTTACCTCGGCGGTCGACGAGGTAGTGCGACCGATGAGCAAAACTATCGGCAAGGTTGGTGTACCGACGGCTGCCACTGACTCTCTCGATCGCATGATCGAGCAGGTGGTCAAAGAACGCCAACGCCTGCCAAAACGGGTTAGTTTGGGAAACCAATTTGTTCCCCTAATCATCGCTTTCACCACCACCACCGCGGGTTCGGGTGCGCTAATTGGAATTATCGGCGGCCCAGTTTCAACGATCGCCGTGCCGGTATTAGCACTGGGCATTTTAGTATTTTTCCGAATCATCCAGCGGCTCACCCGCAACATTTGGCTGCCGGTTTGGGCGGTTGCGTTTGCAGTAATTCCGCTGGCTGCCTTGCCAACCTTAGGCGTCAGCCTGTTGCTTTTGGGGCTAGGGGTTCAGCTCTCTCTCACCATCTACCTGCAGTTTTATCTGCTGGTACTGGTTGCCTCGGCTATTTCGCTGATGATGCAAATTTCACGAACACTTAGAAACGAGTCTGAGCAGCAACTTCGCGATGTGGTTGCTGACCTCGAGCTGGTCAACTCAGAGCTTCGTCAGCAGGTTTGGCACAATCAACGCCGGATCGCATCGATTTTGCACGGATCAGTGCAGTCTGCAATTTATGCAGGCGCCCTAAAGCTTTCGCAGAGCGACAATCTCGATAGCGAGCTGATCACTCAAATTCGAAGGGATGTCGACTCGGCCATCTTTAGATTGAATAGCGAAACTGAAACGGCCGATGTGTCTGCCCTGATTGAGCAAATATCGCAGGTGTGGCAGGGGGTAGCCAATATCGAACTTCGACGTTTTGATGATCAGGCTCGAGCGCTGCTTGCTGACAACTCGGTCGCCAGCTATTGCCTAATCGAGGTTGTTCGTGAGGCGGTAACCAACGCGATTAAGCACGGACGGGCTAAAAACGTTTTGGTGACCATTGGCCTCGAGGGTGAAAAACTTCTCGATGTTGAGGTAAGAAACGACGGCGATGACCTAGCCAAGTCTGATGCTGCCGGGTTTGGTACCGAACTGCTGAACGAATTGACCCACGAGTGGGTGCTGCGGCGCGAAGGTGCTGAGACCGTTTTGCGTGCCAAAATTCCAGTGTCGAAAATTTCTCGCTAATTTTTCCTAGCCAAAACAGACTCTCTCGGCTAGGCTGCTAGAAGCCACTGTGTTGTGGCAGTAGTCGTTTGCGAATTTTCCCTCCAATTGAGTTGGTCTAGCGCTGTTCGACTAGTCCGGAGGTCGCCTAGGGGCGGCAAACAACTGAATGAGGAAAAAATGCCAAAATTTGGCACTACAAACGCGCGCGCCGGAAAACCAACCGCAGGTCGCAGCGCAAAACCAGCAGGTGCTCGAGCTGACAAGAAGGTTCGCGGCGCAAATTCAACCGCAAATGCTCGAGGTGGCTCTAACTTCGGCTCAAACTTCAAGGTTCGTGAGGATGGTCGTGGTGGCCGTGCCCCACAGCGTCAAGACCGCGAAATGCGCGATGGTCGCCCAGACCGTGGCCGCGACTGGTCACCTTCAACTGAGCGCCCAGCCGGCCGTAAACCACGTCACTCTGCAGTAGAGCGATCAGAGCGTTTTCAGCGCGATGACCGTGCTCCTCGTCGTGACTTTGGCGATCGCCCTCGTCGCGACTTCGATGACCGCGCACCAAGAAAAGATTTTGCAGAACGTGGCCCTCGCCGCGATTTCGGTGACCGACCAGAGCGCAACGAACGTCGCGACTTCGCTGATCGCCCTCGTCGTGACTTTGCAGATCGCCCTCGTCGTGATTCAGGTGAGCGTTTTGAGCGCGACGACCGTGCTCCGCGCCGCGAATTTGGCGATCGCCCACGTTTTGGTGACCGCGATGACCGACGTGGTCCTCGCCGCGAATTCGGTGATCGCCCTGAGCGCTCAGAGCGCCGTTCGTTTGATGACCGCCCACGCCGCGATTTTGAAAATGGACGCCCAGACCGCGCCGACCGCGTAGCTCGTGACCGTGACCGCGACGCCAGCTTTGCCGGCGCTCGCTCAGCGAATCCAAATAAAAAAGCATTCTTCGAAGACAAGGTGCTTGAGCGTCTCGAGGCTGTGCCTCAGTCAGAGGCAATCACCGAAGACACCTTTGAGGCAATGGGCTTGCACCCACGCGTGTTGGTTTCACTTGCTGGCATGGGTGCTGAGAAGCCGTTCCCAATTCAGGCAAGCACTATTCCAGCGGCGATTTCAGGTATGGATGTTCTAGGTCGCGGTAAAACCGGATCAGGCAAGACCATTGCGTTCACCGTGCCTCTGGTTACCAAGCTGATCGCAGCCGGTTCTGTGCCTCGCAAGCCAGGTAAGCCTCGTGCGCTAATTTTGGCTCCGACTCGTGAGTTGGCCGACCAGATCGACCGCACCGTTAACGGCATCGCGCGTCCGGTTGGTTTCTACACCCTTTGCATTTACGGCGGTGTTCCGCAGCGCAAGCAAGAGAACGCCATGAGCCGTGGTGTTGACATTGTGGTGGCTACACCGGGTCGTCTTGAAGACCTAATGGCTCAGGGAATTGTTGATCTCAGCGAAGTTGAAACCGTTGTGGTTGACGAAGCCGACCACATGTGCGACCTGGGCTTTATCGAGGGTGTTCGCCGCATTTTGGCTGCCACCGGAGACAGCCAGAAGCTACTCTTCTCGGCAACTCTTGACCGCGAGGTCGATGCCCTGGTTAAGCAGTTCTTGCCTGCTCCTTACGTTTTTGAGGTTCCAGATGAGGAGCAAGACCACTCGAACATCATCCACCGCGTGTTGACAGTCGACGATCTAGACCGTTCGGCTGTGCTCTTGCGTTTGGTTCAGGGTGAGGGCAAAGCGCTCATCTTTGCTCGAACCAAAATGACCGCTGAGCGTTTGAGTGAATCTCTAACAGCAGCCGGTGTTCCAGCAGCTCGCCTGCACGGTGACCTAAACCAGAACCAGCGAAACCGCAATCTAGAGCGTTTCACCAAGGGTCACGTTCGTGTTTTGGTTGCTACCGACGTAGCTGCTCGAGGTATTCACGTTGACGATGTTTCTCTGGTTATCCAGGTTGACCCACCTCAGGAATATAAGACTTACCTGCACCGATCGGGTCGAACCGGTCGCGCACACTCAACCGGAACCGTGGTTACTCTGATTCCGCGTTCACGTCGTCGTCGCATGGAGGATTTGCTAAAGCGCGCCGAGCGTGACGGTATCTTCTCTGATGTTCGCCCTTCGAGCGAATTGCTAGAGCAGTTGGCTGGCCCAATTGCGCCACCTCCAGCGGTTGAAATGCTGGACTTCGGCGACAGCCGTGGGGGTGACCGCGGCGATCGCGGTGGCCGTGGTCGTTCAGGTGACCGTGGCGGTCGTGGTTTTGGTGGCGACCGTGGTGGTCGCGGCGAAGGACGCGGTTTCTCAGGTGGCCGAGGTCGCGGAGAGGGTGCTCGCGGTGGCGAGCGCTCAGGCCCACGCACTAAGTCACGCAAATTCGATAACTAAATAAAACTCTCACTTGCGCCGAATCGGCGGTCGAGGCTAGACTTATCGAAGCCAAAGACCGCCGGTTTCGGTTGTGGGTAAATCAAAAGAAGAAATTCCGAAGGTTTCTCATGCCGACTAAGTGACAAAAGTCGACCTGCGCAGGTGTGTGAAGAAGTCTGAATTCATCCGTGAATTTCACTGCTCCGTGCGTCTGCGCCGGAGCATTTTTTATTTCTTGGGGCTACCGGCAAATCAACATCAAGGAGTG
>JBEGRV010000001.1:0-94379 GCA_041180285.1 Actinomycetota bacterium | reverse complement strand
ACCGAGCAACTATTGGCAACATGTCGCCTGAATTCGGTTCGACTGTTGCTATTTTCCCGATTGACGAAGTCACAATCGACTATCTTCGTACCACTGGCAGAAGCCAAGAAGAACTTGATCTCGTTGAAGCCTACACAAAGGCTCAAGGCCTCTGGTTAGACGCCAGTATCGAACCTCGCTACAGCGAATATCTAGAGCTTGACTTGAGCACCGTTGTGCCTTCAATCGCCGGACCAAAGAGACCACAAGACCGTATTGTGCTGTCAAAATCAAAAGAGGCTTTCAAGAACGTCTTGCCTACCTACACCGACAGTGCATCAAAGCCGACTGCGGTTAGGGGTGCTGACTTCGCGCTTGACAACGGTCACGTCGCAATCGCTTCGATTACCTCTTGCACTAACACCTCCAACCCTTCGGTAATGCTTGCAGCCGGGCTACTCGCTCGTAACGCTGTGAAGCGAGGCCTCAAAGCGAAACCATGGGTCAAGACTTCCTTAGCTCCGGGCTCGAAAGTTGTTACTGATTACTACGAGAAAGCTGGCCTCACCGCAGACCTTGATGCTCTCGGGTTCCAACTCGTCGGTTACGGCTGCGCCACCTGCATCGGTAATTCGGGCCCACTAAGCGACGAAATTTCTGAGGCAATCAACAACAATGACCTAGCTGTCACTGCCGTGCTATCCGGAAACCGAAACTTCGAGGGTCGAATTAGCCCAGATGTGAAGATGAACTATCTGGCTTCGCCACCCCTGGTTATTGCTTACGCACTTGCCGGAACGATGAACTTTGACTTTGAAGCCGAAGCTCTGGGCGAAGACCAACACGGCTCACCTGTGTTCCTGAAAGACATTTGGCCATCGGCCGAGGATGTACAGGAAACTATCGACCGTTCGATTTCATCTGACATGTTCAAGAGTCGATACGCATCGGTATTCGAAGGTGACGACCGCTGGAAGTCACTTCCGACTCCAAAGGGTGCCGTTTTCGAATGGGATGAGTCATCAACCTACGTTCGTAAGGCCCCATACTTTGACGGAATGGCGAAGACTCCGTCGCCTGTTTCCGACATCACAGGGGCGAGAGTTCTGGCCAAATTGGGCGATTCGGTGACGACCGACCACATCAGCCCAGCAGGCTCGATCAAGGTTGACTCTCCTGCCGGCAAGTACCTAACCGATCACGGTATTTCGAGGTCAGATTTCAACAGTTACGGATCTCGTCGCGGAAATCACGAAGTTATGATTCGCGGCACTTTCGCAAACATTCGTTTGAAAAACCAGCTTCTCGATGGTGTTGAGGGTGGCTACACTCGCGACTTCACCCTAGCCGACGGCGATCAGTCATTTATTTATGATGCAAGCCGCAACTACATCGAAGCCGGCATCCCACTGGTAATTCTCGGTGGAAAAGAATATGGTTCTGGTTCCTCGCGAGACTGGGCCGCGAAAGGCACCAGTCTCCTTGGCGTGAAAGCTGTGATCACCGAGAGCTTTGAGCGCATTCACCGCTCTAACCTAATTGGTATGGGTGTGCTTCCACTTCAGTTCCCTGCAGGTGAGAGTGCTGATTCCCTCGGTTTAGACGGCACTGAGAGTTTCAGTATTTCCGGTATTGAAAAACTGAACGAAGGTGAAACACCAAAGACGGTTCGCGTTGTGGCTTCGCCTACTTCGCATTCAAAGCCTGGTGCAAAAACCGTAGAGTTTGATGCAGTTGTTCGTATCGATACACCGGGTGAAGCGGATTACTACCGAAACGGCGGAATTTTGCAGTACGTTCTCAGGAGCTTGGTCGCGTAGGAATTTATTCCGACGAAGCTAAGTTTGACTAGCCATGAAGATTCTGAGTCGAATCAACTCACCGAGTGATCTAAAGTCGCTGGGCAAGAATGAGCTGGTAGAGCTTACTACTGAAATTCGAGAGTATCTCGTTGATTCGGTATCCAAGACCGGTGGTCACCTTGGTCCAAACCTTGGTGTGGTGGAGTTGACTCTCGCTCTCCACCGAGTCTTCGATTCTCCCAAAGATTCAATAATCTTCGACACAGGGCACCAGTCATACGTGCACAAGTTGATCACTGGCAGGCGCGATTTGAGTTCGCTTCGCAAGAAAAATGGAATTGCTGGCTATCCCCAACGTTCAGAATCTGAACACGACATAGTTGAAAGTTCACATGCATCTTCTTCGCTTTCCTGGGCAGATGGTATTTCAAAGTCATACCGAATTTCCGGTCAAGAAGACCGTCACGTTGTTGCCGTAATCGGTGATGGTGCCCTAACCGGCGGCATGGCCTGGGAGGCCCTCAACAACATTTCCGATGACAACGATCGCAAGTTGACCATCGTCGTAAACGACAATGGGCGCAGTTACGCGCCGACCATTGGCGGTCTCGCGCGACACCTGAATAACGTACGCACTAATTCGACCTACCGAAATCTCTATCGAGCTAGTAAGCAATTGTTCTATCGCTTTGGCTTGCCGGGTCGACTTATTTACAATGCGGCCCGCGGTGCAGGCAAGGGTTTGATCACCACATTCGCACCCGTTGGACTTTTCCCTAACTTAGACATCAAGTACATTGGGCCGATAGATGGGCATGACCTAGAGGCTCTCGAGGTTGCACTCCAGCAAGCTAAAAATTACAGCGGACCCACCATGGTGCACGCAATTACCGAAAAAGGTAGGGGCTATAAACCTGCCGAAACAAATATTGCAGACCAGTTTCACGCAGTTGGTCAAATAAATCCAGAAACAGGTGAATCACTCGAAGATTCGTCATCAGCAAGCTGGACCTCAGTTTTTGGTGACGAACTCTGCAAGCTGTCGCAAGGAAATGACAGAGTAGTCGCCATCACCGGAGCGATGTTGCAGCCGGTGGGGCTAAAAGCATTCGCAGAGAAATTCCCCACTAGGGTTTTTGACGTGGGCATAGCCGAACAGCATGCAGTGACCTCAGCCGCAGGTTTGGCTTTTGGCGGCCTCCACCCAGTTGTTGCGGTCTACGCAACCTTCATGAACCGAGCGTTTGACCAAGTGCTAATGGATGTTGCCCTACACAATGCCCCGGTCACTTTTGTGCTAGACCGCGCGGGCGTGACCGGACCTGACGGAGCGTCACACCATGGTATGTGGGATCTTTCGATATTCCAGGTAGTGCCGGGGATTCGAATTGCAGCACCGAGAGACGCGAATACCCTTCGTGAAGAATTGGGTGAGGCGATTGCCCACGAAAACGGGCCTACCATGATTCGCTTCAGCAAGGGCTCTGTCGGGGCTCCGATCCAATCACTGGATCGCACCGGTGATGGCGTCGACACTCTGAAGAGATCAGCAAGCAAAGATGTTCTGATTGTTTCCATCGGAGCCATGGCCGAGACTGCTCTCGAGGTTGCAAATCACTTGGCGGCCCAGGGCATCGGTGCGACAGTGGTAGATCCTCGATGGGTAATTCCAGTGCCAGAATCCCTTATCGAGATGTCGAGAGAGCATCGATTGGTTGTCACCATCGAAGACGGAATCCGTGTCGGTGGTATTGGCACTCGAATTCGTCAGACTCTTCGAGAAGCACAGGTCGATACAGCACTAAGTGAGATTGGCCTACCTTCCGAATTTCTGGAGCACGCTAGTCGTTCGCAAATTCTTGAACGAGTTGGCCTTACGGCGCAGGACATATCAAGAGATGTGATTGCTCAGGTGCTGGGTGCAAGAGTGCCGCACGCTCGAGCCTTGGTTGGTGAAGAAACACTCACTTTTGAGCGTGAATCGCTGCGAAAAGACGCTGAGTAACTGCCTGGATCTGCCACTCTCGAACAGATTGACTGCGGAGTGATTGGCCAAATACAAATTCATTTTCAACATTTTCCGAATTGAAGCAGGCGACCCGCAAGGCCTCCGGATTGAGCACGTTTTCAACAGGAATGTTTAATTCCTCAGAAATTTTGGCTAATTCTCTTCTTGCTCGATCTAACCGATCAGCAGCTTCAGGGAATTTTGAAGGCCAAATTCTGTGGTTTGGGATGCCTTCTCGTTTTGGTTTGAGCTCAGGCAAGTCTCTCGTTTTTTGCCCATGAGAGTAGCTTGCCCACCAGGTATCAAGGTAAGTTCTGGTTGCTCTTCCATGAAATTCTTTTGAGCCGGCGAGCTCAGATTTTGAACGCAAGTCTGACGACGCCAACCAAGTTAGTGAAGAGTCAGGTACAAGTCGTCCGGGGGACACATCTAATTTGACCGCTAGTTCTTCTCGGGCCTGCCACAGAGCCTTGGCTATAGCGAGTTTTTGCCGATCCTTGATGGCGTGCAAACCGCTGAGAGAGCGCCAACGCTCCTCTTTCGCCGGCTTAGGCTTGGCTTTCAAAACATGTTCGAATTCTTGAAGGGCGATCTCCAGCTTGTCTGAATGAGTAAGTTCGTTTTCGATTGCAGCCCACAGGTCGGGCAGTACGTCTACATCCAGGGCAGCGTAATTTAGCCAGCTTGGATCAAGTGGACGTTTGCTCCAATCAACCGCCGAATGCTCCTTGGCCAGTCGAAACCCAACAAATTGTTCAGTTATGGCTCCAAGGCCGACCTTGGGAAGCCCGAGTATTCGCGCACCGAGCTCGGTGTCGACAATTTGAGTTGGCTCTAAACCAAGGGCCCGCACACAGGGTAGATCCTGGGATGCTGCATGAAAAATCCAAATTCGCGAGCCAATCGCGGCGGCCAGTTCTCTGAAATCCTCTGCCTCGTTATCGGGGCTGATTGCAAAGGTATCTACTAACCAAATTGAATCGTCTGATGTTCGAATCTGCAGCAGATAGGCCCGTTGAGAGTACTTGAAACCGGAAGCCCGCTCAGCGTCAACAGAGATAGGTAAGTCAGATTGAGCCAGTGCACTCAGAAGTTCAGTCATCGATTCTTTCGAATCCACGTAGGTCACTGTCTTTGACCGAGGGGTTTGTAGTAGAGGTAGGTCTATTTCTGATTGTGAATCTTCGCTCAAATCTGCGACACCCCGTCTGCATGCGGCGAAAAGCCAGCCATGACGCAAATTAGATCTTGCCAGGCGCTGAAGTGTCCAGCGAAGTTATCGTCAGTAGGTGACCAAGATGCTCTAAGTTCAAGCTCTCCGTGGTCGGGCTCTGCCGCCAAAGTGCCGAAACCTGAAGAAACGATTCGAGTTGTTGTGCCTGCGGCCGATTCGCCTACGGCACGATTATTTCGAAGTGCGTCAGATAACCACGCAAGTGCAACATCAGCAATTCGCTCGTCACCTGCTATGTCTACTTCAAGTGAGGATTTAACAAAACAAACGATTCTGAAGTTTCCAGTCCAAGCCTCTTGCGGCTTTGGGTCCCAAAGTAAAACGAATCTGCCCGTACCCGGTGAAGTGTGGCTGTGGTCAGCGGAATGCTTTACTTCCGCCGTGAACGCAATCGCATTCTCAGCTAAGCCTTTCGGGGCATCGATTTGTCGAACGTCTAATTCTGGTCGCAGATTAGCGCGTTCAATCGCTGCAACGGCCAACAAGAAAAGGGGCGAAGATTTATCGGGGGTTTTAACTTCCAACATTGCTATAAGACTAGGTTTCGCTGGTCTAATTAGTGTGCTGAACCGCCGTAGTTCACTTCAAAACCAGTCAAATGTTTTCCAAGGTAGTTTCTTTGAATTGAATTTTCGCCACCTAGCCCAAGTTTGAGCAATAGGCGCGAAATATCTTCCTGTTGAAACTGTGCTTGGGTGACATTAAGCTGCAGTCGAAAATTCACGCCGGCCAAAATCGCAGCAGCCAGAAGTTTAGGGCCAAACTCAAAAAATTTTCGTGTTTCGTCGCCTGAGACCAAAATGAGAAATTTTTCAAAGTCAATCTGGCTGGCCCCTGGCTCACCCTTAGCTCTGGACACCACCCGTACCCTCGAATCGGCGGTAGCTAGATACTCTTCGGCTTCAATGGTTTTGTACGAAGTGAAAATAAGGTCTGCTTGACGCCTCAAGTCCAAAAAAATTTTTCGATCCTCAGCGTTAGAGATCGATCTGGCGTTACCCTCGACCCTAAATTCTCCGTCAGGGGTTAGCACCAAACTAGCAACCGAGCTGCAGTTCGGCCAAGGGAATGGTTGCTGAGAAGAACTCACACAGTTTTTTCTGCGACTTGACGCTTGATTCGTTGCAGCATTCCGCGCATTCCCCTCATCCGCAAAGGGCTTACCGCCTCAGAGAGGCCCAGCTTCGAAGGAAAATCGTCATCAAAATCGACTACTTGCTCAGCAGGAAGCCCATCAATAACAGAGAACAAAATTGAAGCAAATCCGCGGGTGGTTGGTGCCTCTTCGGGAGCTTTGAAGAACAACCGAACTATTTTATGTTCGTCTAATTCAACGAACAGAAAAATGGGAGATTGACACTCTTCAACACGCTCTAAGAGGTCTGGGTGATCCCTGTACCGCTCTGGAAGACTCGGAAGTGCTTCAGAGAACTCTAAAAGCAAGTCGAGTTTTTCTTTCACGGTTACCGAGTTGAAGTCTTCAACGAGGTTCTCTGCTGTTTCTTTCGGCAAATTAGGCTACTTTTGGTGCGGCTCCAGGCTCAGAGCCCTTGACAATAGGGACGCCCACAAGGCTACCCCATTCGGTCCATGACCCGTCGTAGTTGCGAACATTCTTGAAGCCCAAAAGGTAGTTAAGAACAAACCAGGTATGGCTAGATCTTTCTCCGATTCGGCAGTACGCAATTACGTTGTCGCCCTCAGCAAGACCGGCACCGTTCAAATAAATAGCTTCCAACTCTTCACGATCTTTGAAGACACCCAATTCGCCGGCTGCCTTAGCCCAAGGTACTGACTTCGCCGATGGAATGTGGCCGCCGCGAAGAGCACCTTCTTCAGGGTAGGCAGGCATGTGAGTTCTCTCACCTGAGTACTCTTCTGGGGAACGCACATCAATAAGAGGGTTTCCGAAGTGCCGTAACACGTCGTCACGGAACGCCCGCAGAGTGGTGTCGTCGCGTTCGACAACAGGGTAGGCAGAGGGACTTACCTCAGTAGCGTCTTTTGTCAGTGCTCGTCCTTCCGCAATCCACTTTTCACGTCCGCCATCGAGAAGTCTGACGTCTTGGTGACCGAATAGCTTGAAAACCCATAGAGCATAAGAAGCCCACCAGTTTGACTTGTCACCGTAAATTACGACCGTGGTGTCTGGGCTGATTCCTTTGCTAGAGAGCAACTTCGAGAAGCCCTCTCCGTCAATGTAGTCGCGAGTTACTGGGTCGTTGAGGTCGGTGTGCCAATCGATCTTCACCGATCCAGGGATGTGCCCGGTTTCGTAAAGCAAAACATCCTCGTCAGATTCAACAATCACTAATCCGGGCGAGTTTAGATTTTTCTCCAACCAATCGGTAGATACCAAAACCTCAGGATGGGCATACTTCTGAAACTTAGGGCTTGGATCATGTGCGACAGGCATGTTTGTGTCTCTTTCAGGTTTAGACTTTGGAACGATTAAAGATTAAATAGTCGCTCGCATCAGGGCAAGCAGCAAGGTAATAAACCGTAGTGAATTCTAAATTGTTCCCCTCGCTAACCAGCGTCAACCCGGAGGTTAGCCCTGGAGAATTACTTGCAGATTTTGTCCCGCCTCGAGAATTTTCTGAGGCCAGATTCGACAATTACATTCCGCACCTTGAGTTTGCAAGCCAAGCAGATGCTCAAAACGCTGCACGCGAGTTTATTTCCGGGCGCAAATTGAAGCCTTTTGGAAAACGGCAGCTCGACACAGGGCTCTATTTAGACGGTGGTTTTGGTGTTGGAAAAACTCACCTCCTAGCCTCGATATGGCACGCCTACCCTGGAAAAAAAGTTTTTGGATCTTTTATTGCCTACACAGGTTTGATCGGTGCGCTCAGTTTCTCGGAGGCGGTTAAGGCGCTTCAGAAATACGAGCTGGTCTGCATTGATGAATTCGAACTTGATGACCCAGGTGACACCATGATGATGTCGAGACTTCTCAACGAACTCGAAGCTTCCGGAGTCAGATTCGCTGCCACGAGCAACACTCCACCCAATGCCCTTGGCGAGGGACGCTTTGCCGCCGCTGATTTTGCAAGAGAAATTCATGGCATAGCCGATCGATTTAGGATGATCCGGATCGATGGAGAAGACCACAGACATCGCCCGACAGAGTATGCAGCAAAGGTCCTAACCAATGCCGAAGTCGCAGACAAGCTGTTGCAACTAGATGCTTCTGGCGCTTACCTCGACAGTTTCGACGAGTTGCTTTTACATCTTGCGAAGATTCATCCCTCAAAATTCGGTCGACTGCTCAAGGGGGTCAATGCCCTAGGCATCATTGAGGTGCACAAACTAACCGATCAGGTCCAGGCACTGAGATTTGTTTCTTTTGTTGATCGTGCATATGAGGCACAACTCAAGATTTTTGCGTCTGGCATTGACCTGGTAAATGTTTTCGATGAGAGCTACATAAATGGCGGTTACCGCAAAAAATACCTGCGAGCTGTTTCGCGCATTGGGGCTATGACCCGTTAGTTTTTACAAACTCGAAACATTCCACGCCTCCACGTGAAACTTTCGTGAACCAAACTGCTTTTGTCGCCAAGCAGATCTTGGTAACGATTTGTTTTCTTAGAGAGAGGTAAACAAGTGGATCAAGGAAACACTGCATTTGTGCTCATTTCAGCTGCACTGGTGCTACTCATGACGCCGGGCTTGGCGTTTTTTTACGGTGGTTTGGTTAAAGCCAAATCGGTTGTGAGCATGATGATGCTCAGCTTTGGGTCTCTGGGGCTCATAGCAGTGCTCTGGGTACTTTACGGTTATGCGATTGCATTTGCTAATGAGGGTCCAAGTACATTTTTGGGAATTGACGGATGGTTCGGTATCGACACGTCATTCCTAGGCCTCGAAGCTCAGGTAGCTGACGCTGCTGATCCAGCTGGCGCATTCCCAACCATGGCTTTCGTTGCTTTTCAAGCTGCATTCGCCATCATCACCGTTGCTCTGATTTCTGGAGCAATTGCTGACCGCGCTAAGTTCGGCGCTTGGATGGTATTTGCCGGCATCTGGGCTACGTTGGTTTACTTCCCGGTTGCCAACTGGGTATTCAACTTCACCCTCGAAGACGGCAAAGTTGTTGACGGAGGCTGGATTGTTTACGACCTGGGTGTGATCGACTTCGCCGGTGGAACTGCCGTTCACATTAACGCAGGTGCGGCTGGACTAGCTTTGGCAATTGTCTTGGGTAAGCGCTTCGGGTTCAGCAAGGGAATCACTCAACCACACAACGTTCCTCTGACTCTTTTGGGCGTCGCCTTGCTTTGGTTTGGCTGGTTCGGATTCAATGCCGGCTCAGAGCTTGCAGCTGACGGAATTGCGTCAATCGCGTTCATCAACACGCTAGCTGCACCCGCGGCTGCGATGCTCGGTTGGATCATTATCGAAAAAATCAAACACGGCAAAGCAACCTCAATCGGGGCCGGATCTGGTGCAATCGCAGGTTTAGTAGCTATTACCCCTGCTTGCGCAGTACTAGACCCAATTTGGGGAATGGCGTTGGGCCTCGTAGCAGGAGCACTGTGTGCACTTGCGATTGATCTGAAGTTCTCGTTGGGCTTCGACGACTCGCTTGACGTTGTGGGTATTCACCTGGTCGGTGGAATCGTCGGAACCCTGTGGGTCGGTTTGTTTGGTAACGGAGTCGGTGCGTTCTTTGGCTATGGCTTCGACCAGCTCGGAGCGCAGGCACTAGGTGCCGTTGCCGTCCTGGTTTACAGCTTTGTGATCTCACTGGTTGTCGGTCTGATTATCGAAAAAACCATGGGCTTCAGGGTCAAGGCAGAAGACGAAATTGCCGGAATCGACACAGTCGTTCACGGCGAAGAGGCATACGCCTTCGGTTCAGACAAGGGCTAAAACAGAAAACAAGAGCATCATCACCTCAAGGAGGGGCCTTCTGGCTCCTCCTTTTGGTGCGTTCGAATATAGATGGAGATTGAAACATGGAGCATCAGAACACCACGTTCTTCTTGATGATCTGCACCGCAATGGTGCTGTTCATGACGCCTGGATTGGCTTTTTTCTACGGAGGATTGGTACGCGCATCCTCGGTCGTCTCCATGATGATGATGTCGATCGGCTCACTAGCGCTCATCACGGTGCTTTGGGTTGTTTTTGGCTACGCAATCTCTTTCGGCAACGCAGGCAGCGGCTCCTATTTGGGAATCGATGGTGTTTTTGGAATCGATTTAGATAAATTACTGCTTCAAACCGAGTTAATCGGCGCAAAAAATGGTGATGGATTTCCGCTTTCGTTCGCAGCCTTTCAAGGTACCTTTGCAATTATCACGGTGGCGCTAATCTCGGGGGCGATCGCCGACCGTGCAAAGTTTGGAGCCTGGCTGCTCTTCGCAGCAATCTGGGTCACATTGGTGTACGCACCGATCGCAGGTTGGGTGTTCAACTTCACGCTCGAAGACGGAAAGATTGTCGACGGAGGATGGCTGGTCTACAACGTCGGGCTGATTGATTTTGCCGGCGGCACAGTGGTCGAAGTGGCATCTGGCGCAAGCGCCTTGGCTCTTGCGCTGGTAGTTGGAAAGCGCTTTGGGTTTACAAAAGGAATGTATGCACCCCACAACGTTCCCCTGGTGCTGATTGGAACCGGAATTCTCTGGTTCGGCTGGTTTGGCTTTAACTCGGGTTCCGAACTAGCTGCTGACGGCGTAGCCTCGATTGCGTTCATTAACACAATCGCGGCTCCAGTCGGAGCACTACTTAGCTGGGCCCTGTTCGAGAAAATCCGCAACGGTAAGCCAACCTCAATTGGAGCCGCATCGGGTGTAATAGCTGGATTGGTAGCCATCACCCCAAGCTGTGCAGCACTCACTCCGTTCTGGGCCTTGGTGTTGGGAGGGGTCGTCGGTATAGCCTGCGCAGCAGCAATTGAGCTCAAATACGTCTTCGGTTTTGATGATTCGCTTGACGTTGTTGGCATCCACGGCGTCGCCGGAATTATTGGAACGCTATTCATCGGCCTCGCAGGAACCGATGTTGGCGCCTTCTTCGGATACGGCTTGGATCAGCTTGGCAAACAGGCAATTGGAGTTCTTGTCATCGGGGGATATGCGTTCATAATGTCGTGGCTAATCGGAAGCCTGATTCAAAAAACCATCGGTTTTCGTGTCACCTCTACAGACGAAATTGCAGGCGTTGACCTGGTGCAACACGGCGAGTTGGCATACGATTCCAGCGACCCTCGATGGAGTTGGAAGGGCTAACGTGTCTAGTTTGCGCACTCCTTAATTTTCGGTTAGAGTGTCTAAGTCTTCGATAAGAAGACACGCGGATGTGGCTCAGTTGGTAGAGCACAACCTTGCCAAGGTTGGGGTCGCGAGTTCGAATCTCGTCATCCGCTCGAAGTGGGCGTGAAGCCTCGTGAGAACATGGTGGAGTGGCTGAGCGGCCCAAAGCAGCAGCCTGCAAAGCTGTACAACCACGGGTTCAAATCCCGTCTCCACCTCCAAGCAAAACCCGGACGATTGGCGCAGCGGTAGCGCACTTCCTTGACATGGAAGGGGTCACTGGTTCGATCCCAGTATCGTCCACCAACAAAAAACCCTCGGAATTTTCCGAGGGTTTTTGTATAGCCTTTTGGGGTTCGATTAGCCTTTTAGCTTGAGTGTTTTTGCTGTCTTAGCCAGCAGCATCTGCGATAGCTCAGCATCTTTGTTTAGAGCCACACCGTAGCTCGGCAGCATTTTTTTCAACTGTGGTTGGAAATTCTCCCAATCGTCCGAAAATGACTTTTTTAGAACCTCAAGCATGATGTGTACTGCGGTTGAAGCGCCTGGAGACGCACCAAGAAGGCCAGCTATAGAACCATCTGCGGAACTGACCACCTCGGTTCCAAACTGCAGAATTCCGCCCCTTTTCGCATCTTTCTTAATGACCTGAGCTCTTTGACCGGCGGTAATCAGGTACCAGTCTTTTGCCTCGGCGGTAGGCATAAATTCACGAAGCGCTGCAAGCTTTCCGCTCTTAGTTTTCAAAACCTCGCGAATCAGATATTGGACAAGTGAAAAATTGCTAATTGCGACTGAAAGGTAGGGGATTATGTTAGCCGGACGAATCGATGCCGGCAGGTCAAAAATTGAACCTTTTTTGAGAAACTTGGGGATGGCACCGGCGTACGGTCCGAAAAGAAGAGAAGCCTCTCCGTCAACCACTCTGGTATCTAGATGGGGGACTGACATCGGCGGAGCTCCAACCGAGGCCTGTGAATAAACCTTCGCCTGATGTTTTGCAACAATTTCAGGGTTATCAGTTCGGTAAAACTTTCCTGAAACGGGAAAAGTTCCGTACCCTTTTGCTTCATCGATGCCACTTTTTTGCAGCAACTTCAGAGCCCATCCGCCGGCGCCAACGAAGACGACATCGGCCGAGACCGAAATAGAGCCGGTAGACAATCGCCAACGATTACCATCTCGTCTAATTCTTTTGACCTCAGAGTTGTAGCTGGTTTCAACCCCCTTGGACACCAAAAATTCGAGCAGCTGTCGGGTGATTGAACCAAAATCGACATCGGTACCGGAATCAATTTTTGTGGCTGCAATTGGCTCATTGTCGACTCTGCCCTCGATGAGCAGAGGGGCCCATTTTGCAATCACAGCCGGATCTTCTGAAAATTCCATTCCTCGGAAAAGTGGCAGATCTTTGAGGGCCTTAAATCTGCGGTTCAAATAATCCACGTCTTTTGCGCCGCGAACGAAAGTCATGTGAGGTGTCGAGTGGATAAAGCTCTCAGGAGCACCGAGAACACCTTTTTCAACCAGGTAAGACCAAAACTGTCGACTTAATTGAAACTGCTCGTTAATTGCAACCGCTTTGCCTGGGTCAGGAAGACTGCCATCTTTAGAATCGGGCATGTAGTTCAATTCACACAGCGCTGCGTGCCCTGTACCAGCGTTGTTCCAGGGGTTTGAGCTCTCCAAAGCTGGTTCTGAAAGACGTTCGTAAATTCGAATCGAAAGATCCGGCTTGAGCAGTTTCAGGAAGGTTCCTAAAGTGGCACTCATAATGCCTGCGCCAATCAGCACAACGTCGTAGTGGTTTTTCTCAGTCACCCGAAAAGTCTACTTCTTGGTAAACCGCTTAAATCGCCGAACCAACCAGCGCACCAATACCGTAGGTGATGCCCATGGTTAGCAGCGAGATTACGACATTTCGAATTACTGCCTTTGCTGGCCTGGCACCACCGATGCGTGCACCAACGAGCCCGGTGATTGCCAGTGAAGCAACCACAGCTGCTAGTGCAGCAGGGATCCGGAAGTCTTCCCAGGGCCCACACACAGCCAGAAGTGGAAGTAACGACCCGCCGAAGAAACTAATGAAGGAGCTTAGAGCAGCTGCCGAAGGGCTGACATGCGCCTCCGGGTTGATGCCTAGTTCTGCTTCCGCATGGGCTTTTAGTGCATCTTTGGAGGTTAGTTCCGCTGCAATTTTCTCACTCAGTTCGTAACTGATCCCTTTGCCTTCGTAGTAAAGAGCAAGCTCACGAAGTTCAAGCTCAGGGTTCTCAGCGAGTTCGCGGCGTTCTCGATCCAAAGCCGCAATTTCCGAATCTTTTTGAGCCGACACAGATGTATATTCGCCGCCAGCCATAGAAATGGATCCCGCAACAGTTGCCGCAATTCCTGCCACCAATAACTCTTCACTGCTGGCCCCGGCTCCGGCAACACCCATGAGAAGGCCAGCGGTTGACACAATTCCGTCATTCGCACCGAGCACTCCAGCTCTTAACCAGTTGAGTTTCTTCGCGAGGTCATCTTTAGCTGATCGCTGCTGTTCAAAAATTTTCTCGTCAACTCGTTCGAGTTTGCTTGGGTCGAGATTGGCCATAAGCACAGCCAACACCAGAATTAGAGAGTTTTCCAGCAAGGATGCCCTAAGTGTCGGCGTTAGGATGGCAAGGTAAATTCAGGAGATTTCGTGTCAGACATTTCAATTCAGCTCGACTCGGTGGGTCAAAAGGTGGCCAAGGGCACCGATGGTTTCAAATTATTTGATGATAAAAAGATTGTTGCCCTGCGCGTAAATGGTGAGCTAAGAGATCTTGCCTATCAGCTAAACGATGGTGACACGGTCGAAGGCATTCACATCGATAGCCCAGACGGGTTGAACATCCTTCGCCATTCAACTGCACATGTGCTCGCGCAAGCGGTGCAAAAGATAAATCCCGAAGCCAAATTGGGTTTTGGGCCACCAATTAGTGACGGTTTTTACTACGACTTCGATGTTGCCGAGGCGTTCACACCCGAGCAACTTAAGGCTCTGGAAAAAGAAATGGATCGAATTGTCCGCTCGGGGCAAAGGTTCGTGCGACGAGTCACAAGCGAAGAAGACGCCTTAGTTGAGCTGAAACATGAGCCTTATAAGTGTGAACTAATTGGCCTGAAGTCAAACACTGCTGCAGTGGGGGAAGGCTCGGCAGAAGTTGGCGAAGGTGAACTGACGATTTACGAGAACATCGATCCAAGCACCGGCGAGGTTATCTGGAAAGACCTTTGCCGAGGACCTCACCTGCCCAACACTCGAATGATTGGCAATGGTTATGCGCTGAGTAGGGTCGCGGCGGCCTATTGGCGTGGTTCTGAAAAAAACAAACAGCTGCAGCGTATTTACGGAACAGCTTGGCCAAGCAAAGATGAATTGCGTGCCTATCAAGAAAGCCTGGCTGAGGCTGCAAAACGCGACCACCGAAGGCTTGGGCAAGAGCTAGACCTTTTCAGTTTTCCCGAAGAGATCGGCTCAGGCTTAGCCGTATTCCACCCAAAGGGTGGCACCATGCGCCGGGTGATGGAAGATTATTCTCGAAAACGCCACGAAGAGTCGGGCTACGAATTTGTCTACTCACCGCACATCACGAAGAGCAATCTCTTCGAAATTAGCGGACACCTCGGTTGGTATGCAGAGGGCATGTTCCCCCCAATGCGCATGGATGAAGAAGTTGACGAAAACGGGGTAGTTCGCAAACAAGGTCAGGATTATTACCTGAAGCCCATGAACTGCCCATTTCACATCCTGATTTTCAAATCTCAAGCACGGTCATATCGAGAGCTTCCCCTAAGAATGTTCGAGTTCGGATCGGTATACCGGTATGAAAAATCGGGTGTACTGCATGGTCTAACCCGAGTACGCGGCATGACTCAAGATGATGCGCACCTTTTCGTAACTCCCGATCAAATGGAATCGGAGCTAACCAACGTCTTGAATTTCGTTTTGGGTTTGCTTCGTGACTACGGACTTGATGATTTCTACCTCGAGCTATCAACCAAAGAAGATGGCAATCCAAAATTTGTTGGAGATGAGGCAATTTGGTCCAAGGCAACCGAGACACTAGCCAAGGTGGCGTCTAATTCTGGCCTAGAGCTAATTCCTGATCCGGGGGGTGCAGCCTTCTATGGCCCCAAGATCTCTGTGCAGGCTCGAGACGCCATCGGCAGAACCTGGCAGATGTCGACAATTCAACTTGACTTCAATCTTCCAGAACGCTTTGATCTTGAATTCACTTCCGCAGACGGGTCTAAGCAGCGTCCGGTAATGATCCATCGCGCTCTGTTTGGGTCAATCGAGAGATTCTTTGGCGTGCTTACCGAACACTACGCGGGGCATTTCCCACCATGGCTTGCTCCCATTCAGGTGGTTGGAATTCCGGTGGCTGATGAGTTCAATGAATACCTGCATGACATCGCTGCTCAACTTCGCACCAGGGGAGTTCGAGTAACAGTAGACATTAGTGATGACCGAATGCAGAAGAAGATTAGAAATCACACGACTGCAAAAGTGCCATTCATGTTGATTGCCGGTGGCGAAGACCGCGACAACAACGCTGTCTCATTCAGATTTAGAGACGGCAGCCAAGAAAATGGCATACCAGTTGAAACGGCGATACAGCGAATTCTTGAAGCAATCGAAAATAAGGTCCAGGTCTGATGCAGACTGAAAACAGTGCCGAGCTGCCAGGTGTTCCAAACCATTTTCAACACCTCTGGACTCCGCATCGTTTGGTCTACATCAAACACGGCCAGCAACCCTCTAAAGAAGATTGCCCCTTTTGTCTAGCGCCCGATAAAACTCCAGAAGAAGGATTAATTGTCGTTAGAGGCGAACACGCTTACGCGCTTCTAAATCTCTTTCCCTACAATTCCGGACACCTTTTGGTTTGCCCCTATCGTCATATCTCCACCTACGACGAGGCAAACGCGTTGGAAATCTCTGAAATTGGTTTGCTCACCCAGCAAGCCATGCGAGTGCTCAAGCAGGTTTCCGGTGCGCACGGATTCAACATCGGGATGAACCAGGGTGAAGTGGCTGGCGCAGGAATCGCTGGTCACCTGCATCAACACATCGTGCCGAGATGGCGAAATGACGCCAACTTCTTTCCGATAATTGCCGAAACCAAGGCCCTTCCTCGCTTGCTCGGCGAAGTTAGAGAAGAGATTGCCGAAGCCTGGCAAAAGCTACGAGACGGCGAAGTAAACTTATCTTCATGAGTGCTGAAAACAAATCAACCGGATCACCACTAGTCAAGCGCGGCCTTGCAGAAATGCTCAAGGGTGGCGTCATTATGGACGTAGTCACTCCCGAGCAGGCGAAAATTGCAGAAGATGCCGGCGCTGTGGCAGTAATGGCTCTTGAGCGAGTTCCAGCAGACATTCGCGCTCAGGGAGGGGTTGCTCGAATGAGCGATCCAGACATGATTGACGGAATCATCAGCGCTGTGTCAATCCCAGTCATGGCAAAGGCCCGAATTGGCCACTTCGTTGAAGCACAGATTCTCGAGGCCCTCAAGGTTGACTACATTGACGAGTCAGAAGTTTTGTCGCCTGCCGACTACACCAACCACATCGATAAATGGAAATTCGAGGTTCCCTTTGTTTGTGGTGCAACCAACCTAGGCGAGGCACTTCGGAGAATCACCGAGGGTGCGGCCATGATTCGCTCGAAGGGTGAAGCCGGCACCGGGGACGTGTCTGAGGCCATGCGTCACATTCGAACCATCAGCGGTGAAATTCGCGCCTTGGCCTCGAAGTCGGAAGATGAACTATACGTGGCCGCAAAAGAGCTCCAAGCTCCATACCAGTTGGTCCGTGAAGTTGCAGAAACAGGCAAGCTTCCGGTAGTTATGTTTGTAGCCGGCGGAATTGCTACACCAGCTGACGCTGCATTGATGATGCAGCTGGGTGCTGATGGTGTATTCGTGGGTTCCGGAATTTTCAAATCGGGTGACCCAATTGCTCGCGCAAAAGCGATCGTGAAAGCAACCACCTTCTACAACGACCCAGATGTGTTAGCGAATGTCAGCAGAGGTCTTGGTGAGGCCATGGTTGGCATCAACGTAAATGACCTACCTGCTCCTCACCGACTGGCTGATCGCGGCTGGTAACCAATTCCCATGAGTTCAAACGAGCTCCGGATCGGCGTTCTCGCACTTCAGGGTGACGTACGCGAACATTTGGCCATACTCGGCCAGATAGGTGTCGCAGCCACCGAAGTGAAAACTAGATCGCAGCTAGCGCAGGTAGACGGCCTGGTTTTGCCGGGTGGCGAATCAACGACAATCCAAAAATTATGCGAGATTTTTGATCTATTTCAGCCAATTTCGGATCGAATTAAGTCGGGAATGCCCGTATTTGGCACCTGTGCCGGCCTAATACTGCTGGCTAACCAAATTGATGGCGGTATTGAGGGTCAGCGTGGTTTCGGTGGTTTAGACGTGACTGTTCAGCGCAACGCATTCGGCCATCAGGTTGATTCTTTTGAAACCGATCTTGAATTCGCGGGCATTGACAACAAGGTCGCAGCAACCTTCATCAGGGCTCCGAAGGTGACTCGAGTGGGGAGTGGGGTATCGGTTATGGCTACCCTCGAAGATGGAACTGTGGTTGCTGTTCGCCAAGACAACTTGCTTGGAATCTCTTTTCACCCAGAAATTAACGGTGAAACCAGAATTCATGAGTTCTTTAAGCAAATGGTGCTAGACGCAAAGAACTAAAATCATCAGGAAACATTCACAGGGAGCAAAATGTCTGGCCACTCCAAATGGGCAACCACAAAGCATAAAAAAGCAGCAATTGACGCAAAACGAGCGAAACTATTCGCCAAGCTGATCAAGAACATTGAAGTTGCTGCACGCCTCGGTGGTCCAGACCTAGATGGCAACCCGACCCTTTACGATGCTGTGCAGAAGGGTAGAAAGAGTTCACTCCCGAGCGACAACATCGAACGCGCGATCAAGCGAGGTTCAGGTGTCGGCCAAGACGCCGTCGAATACATGAACATCATGTACGAGGGGTACGGGCCAAACGGCGTTGCAGTTCTAATCGAATGTCTAACCGACAACAAAAATAGGGCAGCTGCAGAAGTTCGCCTGGCAGTTGGAAAAAACCACGGCACTATGGCAGATCCAGGATCGGTTTCATATCAATTCAGTCGTAAAGGCATCATCGTCGTCCCGAGTGCAGGAACCGATGAAGACACGATTCTTGAAGCTGTACTCGAAGTTGGAATTGAAGACATTACCCCTCAATCTGATCAGTTCGTCATCACCACTGATCCTTCGCTGATGGTTGCCGTTAGAACTGCCCTCCAGAACGCCGGGATCGACTACGAATCAGCAGATGCAGAGTTTGTATCTTCAATGCCTTTGCAGGTAGATCTTGAAACCGCAAAAAAGGTAATTCAGCTAATCGATGCGCTGGAAGATCTTGACGATGTACAAAATGTCTACACGAACTTTGACATGTCGCCTGAGGTAGCTGCGCAGCTAGAAGCTGAAGACTAAGTTTTGGCACTGATCCTCGGAATAGACCCAGGGCTAACCAGATGTGGTGTTGGGCTGATTAGGTCTGATTCGAGTCGAAAAGTCACATTTGAGTCTGTTCATTTACTTGAATCAAGCCCAAAGGCTGATATCAGCGAGCGTCTTGCGACTATTGGCAACGGGATAAAAACTCTCATTGAAACTCATAATCCTGACCACCTTGCGGTGGAGCGAGTGTTTACGCAGCAAAACCTTAAAACAGTAACTGGCATTGCCCAGGTGAGCGGATTGGCAATTTACTTTGCTGCATCAGCCGGAATTCCGGTCTCATATTTCACACCCAGCGAGGTTAAGGCTGCCATAACCGGTAACGGTCGAGCCGGTAAGGATCAGGTTGGATTCATGGTCGCTAAACTTCTCGGTCTAGCAGAGATTCCGAAACCCGCAGATGCGGCTGATGCGCTAGCAATCGCAATTTGTGCAGCTTGGAAGCCACAGCAGGTCGAGCAAACCGAGACTGCAGCCCAGGCAGTCTGGCGACAGGCGCTCAACGCATCCAACAGTTAGCCAAGCCAGCAATTATTCTGGCAGCGTGATTTCCTCTCTAACCGGCACCATCTCAGCAGTAAAGCCCGACTCCGCCGTAGTCACTATTTCCGGATTTGGGCTAAAGGTGTTTATGCCGGCATCGACACTGCAGAAAATTCGCGTTTCGGAATCACATACATTTCACACCTCACTTCAAGTACGAGAAGACTCACTAACCCTGTTCGGTTTTCTAAATGACGGCGAGCTATCACTATTTGAACAACTCCTCGGGGTTAGCGGGGTTGGACCAAAGTCAGCCTTAGCAGTTGTCTCGAAACTTAGTCCCGCTGAAATTGTTTCCGCTGTCCAGTCGGAAGACGATTCGGTGTTTAAGAAGGTCAACGGCATCGGCCCAAAAACCGCGAAACTCATCGTTGTTGCGCTGGGAGGCCGAGTTAATAATCTGGGTTTCGATAACCATTCAGATAGGTCGGCTGACATTTTGAACGCTGTAACAGCGCTTGGGTTCTCCAGCACGCAGGTCTACGAAGCGCTAAACAGACTGAACCTGAGTGACCTGTCAGCCTCAGATGCAATCAGACTCGTGCTGTCTAGTTTGGCCAAGAAATGACCGCCCTCGTCGAAGAACTAATCGATCAACAACTCAGGCCTAAAAATCTCAGTGAATTTATCGGCCAAAATACCGTCAGAGCGCAGCTCACAACTGTTCTGGGCGCCGCCAAGAAAGAAAACAGATCACCAGACCACATCCTGTTCTCGGGTCCACCGGGCTTGGGTAAGACCTCACTTGCCCTAATTGTCGCGGCCGAAACCGGGACGAATCTCCGGTTGACTAGCGGACCCGCGATAGGTCACCAGGGCGACTTAGCTGCGATTCTGTCCTCTCTACAGGCAGGTGAACTGCTTTTCATCGACGAGATTCATCGACTTTCCCGTCCGGTCGAAGAGATGCTTTACCTGGCTATGGAAGATCTTCGAATCGACATTGTGGTTGGAAAAGGACCCGGTGCTACTGCGGTCTCACTCGATCTACCGCCATTTACCCTTATCGGGGCAACGACCAAGGGTGGTGCATTACCGGCGCCGCTTCGAGACAGATTCGGATTTACCGCCTACATGGACTTTTACTCTGAGGAAGAACTTGCAATCATCGTCAAGAAGAGTGCTCATAAGCTTGGTGTCTTGGTAGACGAGTCTGCCGCAGGTCTAATTGCGGCTAGATCTCGTGGCACACCCCGAATAGCCAATCGACTACTGGGTCGGGCACGTGATCTGGCTGTAGTTTCGGATTCAAAGCAGGTCACCACTGATTTGGCTGAGGCTGCGATGAAACTTTTCGGGATTGATCGAATTGGCTTGGAACGTCTAGACCTGTCGGTATTGAGGTTTTTGGCAAATTCAGGCAGGGCAGTTGGTCTTAGAACCATTGCCAATTCAATTGGTGAAGATGCCGAAACCATTGAGTCGATGGTGGAGCCCTATCTATTGAGGCTCGGGCTGATAACCAGGGGAGTACGGGGCCGCTCTATTACACCGGCAGGACAAGCACATCTTGGCCACACCGGTGATTAGAAGCCGGAACAGGTAGTTCGAGTCCTATAATTATCGGAACGCCTATCGGCGTTTTTATTTGTCTTCAGATGAGGTCTTCCCATGACACAAGATGTCTTTCTAGTTGTTGCGCTCGGCTTGCTAATTTTCATGATGGTTTTCAGCAACCGTAAACGTAAGAAGCAGGCAGAAGCATTGCAGTCGAACTTGGTCGTTGGCAAGGCAGTGATGTTGCACAGCGGAATCATCGGCAACATAGTGTCAATCGAAGACAAGAACTTGGTCATCGAGACCACCAAGGATGTAAAAATCACTGTTGTCAAAGGGGCGGTGCGATCAGTCGAAGAGGCGCCTTTGGTATTCTCGGCAACCAAGCCCGCGACTAAATCAACACCTGTGAAGGCATCAGCGGCCAAAGCTGCTCCAAAAACAACCGCTAAGAAAGCCGCTAAGTAACCGATGTCAGAAAAATCAGCTTCAAAAACAGCCGTTAGAAGACTAGTTTGGTTGGCCGGAACCATTGCGGTTCTGGCTGCTTTGCTTGGTGTAAACAGCTTCACCGGCGGAACCAATTTATTTGCACCAAAACTAGCTCTCGATCTTCAGGGTGGAACCCAGATCATCCTCTCGCCAACACTTGCTGAAGGCCAAAATGTTAGCGAAGAACAGCTGGCTCAGGCTGTCGAAATTATTAGACAGCGTGTCGACGCAACCGGTGTTTCTGAAGCCCAAATTCTGACTCGTGGCTCTGCAAACATTGAGGTTTCGATTCCAGGTACCCCGGATGAAAACACCCTAAAACTGATCAGGAGTTCCGCGAAACTCGATTTTCGACCAGTCTTGGTGACCTCTGTTGCCGCAACCAGCACCGCCGACTCAGGAACTAGCGAGCAGACACCGGCACCCAGCGCGAGCCCGTCAAACGGGTCAGACCTAAACTGGGTTACGCCAGAGCTAAAGGCTGCGTACGACGCGCTTGACTGCTCTACTAATTTCCGTGAGCCAGGCCAGGTCGACGACCCAGCTGCTGCTTTAGTGACATGCGATGTCGACGGTTACGCCAAATACATCCTCGGCCCAGTTGAGGTCGATGGCGCAAACATCTCTGACGCTACTGCGGGCACCAGAACAACATCTACCGGAGCATCTACTAACGAGTGGGTAGTAAACCTTGAACTAGACGATGAAGGCACCAAAAAGTTTGCCGATGTCACTCAGCGTCTCTACCCCTTAGAGTCGCCTCGAAATCAATTCGCCGTTTCGCTAGATGGCTACGTAATCATTGCACCATCAACTAACGCCGTAATTACCAACGGAAATGCTGAGATCTCGGGCGGATTCACTAAAGACTCGTCAAAGGTCTTGGCAGACCAGCTTAAGTACGGATCGCTACCAATCGGCTTTGAAGTTCAGAGCCAAGAAAACATTTCGGCAACACTCGGATCAGAACAGCTGTCTGGCGGACTACTCGCTGGAATCATCGGTCTGATCCTGGTAATCATCTACAGCGTTTTCCAGTACCGTGCTCTGGCCATTGTGACTATCGGATCTCTCGCTGTGGCCGGTATCTTTACCTACCTCGCCATTGCGGTGCTTTCTTGGCGCCAAGATTACAGACTCTCTTTGGCCGGTGTAGCCGGCTTAATCATGTCAATCGGTATCACCGCTGACTCGTTCATCGTTTACTTCGAAAGAGTGCGAGACGAACTGCGTGAGGGTAAGTCACTTCCACAGGCTATTGAAGTCGGTTGGAAGCGAGCGATCAGAACCATCCTGGTATCAGGCCTCGTTAGCCTCACCGCCGCAGCCGTTCTTTACGCGCTAACGGTTGGAAACGTTAAAGGCTTCGCCTTTACATTGGGCCTAACCACCCTCATCGACCTAGCCATCGCCATCATGTTCACGCATCCTCTGCTGCAGCTGCTAAGTCGCACATCATTCTTCAACTCTGGGCACAAATTCTCTGGCGTTGATCCTCGTGCATTGGGTGCCCTTAACTACCGCGGTCGTGGTCAGTTTCAAGCAGCTGAATCACTTCCAAAAACTGCGGCGCTCAAGGCTTCAAAAGAAGCAAACAAACGTCAAACGCTTGCAGAACGCAAGGCTGCTGCTGGCAAGGAGAGCAAATAATGTCTAAGTTCAGCGAACTAGGAAACGACCTTTACACCGGCAAGCGTTCAATCAACTTCGTAGGAAACCGAAAGATCTGGTTTCTAGCAGCCGCGGTTATGGTGGTTCTGGCCGTCATAATTCCGATTTCAAGGGGCGGATTCAATTTCGGTATCGAGTTCCGAGGTGGTAGCGAGTTCCGCATTTCGCAGGCGGCCGACGAGTCACAGTTGGAAGCGGTTAACGCTGTCCGTTCGGTTAACGGAAACCTAGACCCAGTTGTGACAACGGTAGGCGACGACCTGCGAATTCAAACCGAAAAACTTACCGACCTCGAGTCTGAAGAGGTAAGGCTTGCCCTCGCCGAAACATTCTCGGTGCAAAGCTCAGACGTATCTAGTTCGTTCATTGGAGCGAACTGGGGCGCAGACGTAACTTCGCGAGCCCTAAACGGACTTCTAGTATTTATCGCGCTGGCTGCAATCATGATGGCGCTTTACTTCAGAACGCTCAAGATGTCGATCGCTGCGATGGTTGCGCTCGCGCACGACTTGGTAATCACTGCTGGTATCTACGGGGCGAGTGGTTTTGAAGTAACTCCTGCAGCTGTAATTGGTTTCCTTACAATTCTCGGTTACTCGCTCTACGACACCGTCGTAGTGTTCGACAAAATCAGAGAGAACACACTCGAGGTCGAACACAGCGAAACCACGACATTTGCCCAGCAGGTCAACTACGCGATCAACCAGACTCTGGTGCGATCAATCAACACATCGATTGTCGGTATTCTGCCGGTTGCATCGATTCTGTTTATCGGTTCACTTTTCCTTGGTGCCGGCACCCTTAAAGATATTTCGTTGGCACTGTTTATCGGAATTCTGGTTGGCACCTACTCAACCATTTTTATTGCGGCGCCGCTCTATTCACTTCTGCGCGAGCGCGAGGCTAAATTTAATAAAAGTAGTCAGCCAGTAGCTCAATAGGGGAGGGCGAAGATGAGCGATGCGACGCCAACCAGCAGCATAGCTACGCTCAAATCTCGTCTACCAAGACTCTTCACAAAGTCCGGACCGTACGATAAAGAACTGCTTGAAGTACTTCGAATAGCCAAAGCCAATCACCCAAAGGCTGATCTCTCGATTATTGAGCGAGCTTTTGAAGTGGCTGAGAAGGCCCACCGAGGTCAAACTCGAAAAAGCGGTGAACCCTACATCACCCATCCGGTTGCCGTTACCCACATACTTGCCGACCTTGGCATCGGTCCAATCACACTCGCTGCGGCTCTACTGCATGACACCGTAGAAGATACCGATTACTCGCTGGAACAGCTTCGTGCTGATTTCGGCGATGAGGTTGCCATGCTGGTCGATGGCGTAACCAAACTGGACAAGGTCAAATTTGGCGAGCATGCTCAAGCCGAAACCGTCAGAAAGATGGTTGTGGCGATGTCAAAAGACATCAGGGTTCTAGTTATAAAACTCGCAGACCGTCTTCACAACGCCCGAACCTGGGGTTTTGTTCCTGAGGAGTCTGCGAAACGCAAGGCTCAAGAGACTCTTGAAATCTACGCACCGCTGGCTCATCGCCTTGGAATTAACACCCTCAAATGGGAACTTGAAGACATTTCTTTTTCGGTGATGTACCCCAAGGTCTACGAAGAAATTGTGAATCTTGTAAAGCAGCGCAGCCCAAAGCGCGCCGAGTACATCGAAAACATAATTTCAGACATCGAAACGGATTTACGTGAGAATCGCATCCGCGGAAAAGTCGCGGGAAGACCCAAGCAGTATTACTCGATTTATCAAAAAATGGTGGTCAGGGGCCGCGAGTTTGATGACATTTATGACCTGGTTGGAATTCGGGTAATCGTTAATGAGGTCAAAGATTGCTACGCGGTTTTGGGAGCAATTCACTCTCGCTGGTCGCCAGTGCCAGGTCGCTTCAAAGACTATATTGCGATGCCCAAATTCAACCTTTACCAGTCGCTACACACAACTGTGATTGGGCCTTCGGGGCGTCCCATAGAAATTCAAATTCGAACTCAAGAAATGCATCAAAGAGCTGAATACGGTGTTGCAGCTCACTGGAAATACAAAGAGCAGGTTGGCAGCTCAGAAACCACCAGCGATGATGATTTGGCTTGGCTAAAACACCTAAGCGACTGGCAGGCTGAGACCCAAGACCCTTCTGAATTTTTAGATTCACTTCGTTTTGAAATCGGAGCAAAAGAGGTTTATGTCTTCACACCAAAGGGCAAGGTTTTAGGTCTCGCGGGCGGTGCAACCCCGGTAGATTTTGCTTACGCGGTACACACTGAGGTTGGCCACCGAACCATGGGTGCAAAGGTCAATGGCCGTCTGGTACCACTCGAAACTCAATTGCAATCGGGTGATGTTGTAGAAATTTTCACCTCTAAGTCTCCTGACGCGGGGCCCAGTAAAGATTGGCTCCAATTCGTTAAGTCTCCTAGAGCACGCGCCAAGATCAAGCAGTGGTTTGCTGAAGAGCGACGCGAAGAAGCGGTAGAACTGGGCAAGGAGATGCTTGCCAAAGCAATGCGCAAGCAAAACCTTCCGCTGCAGAAGCTGATGAACGCAGACGAGCTAGTTAAATTGGCCGGCGAGCTTCGCTACCCAGAGGTATCCGCGCTCTACGCCGCTATCGGAGACAATCACGTTTCAGCGCAGTCGATTGTTGAGAAGTTATCAGCATCACTTGCTCATGACGATGTTGAAGATGCGCCCTTTGTTCTTCCAACTGCACCGCGCAGTGCGAATCGACAAAGAGCGAATAATTCTGGTGTTTTAGTGCGCGGTGATGCAGACGTAATGGTGAAGCTAGCGAGATGCTGCACGCCAGTTCCCGGTGATGAAATTCTAGGATTTGTTACCCGAGGTAGCGGCGTATCTGTTCACAGGAGTGACTGCAAAAACACAGAACAGCTGAAACTGCAACCAGAACGAATGATGGAAGTCAGCTGGGCAGAAAAGACAAAATCGCTTTTCTTAGTTCAAATCCAAATTGAAGCATTAGATCGATCGGGGCTGCTTTCAGACGTGACTCGCGTATTGAGTGAGCATCACGTGAATATCCTTTCTGCTTCGGTGTCTACCCGATCTGACCGGGTTGCGCTTAGCCGGTTTGTGTTCGAGATGGGCGACCCGGGCATGCTTGAGCACCTGTTGAATTCGGTAAGAAGAATTGAAGCTGTTTACGACGTATATCGCGTTAGTAGCTAAAGCAGCGAGATAGAAATCGCGCTAACCGAATAGATTTGTGCGCGAGACTACTTGGTCTCTGTAACCACTTTGAGCCAAGTTGTTTTGGTCTCAATTGCGGCTGAAAGCTCAGAAATTAGCTTTGTGTCTTTGGCTGCTTGAGCCAACTTCAGCTGCTCTTCGAGCTTGGCGATGCCAGCTTCAAGCTGCCCAATTACACTGTTAGCCCGGTCTTGCGCTGCTGGATCACTCTTGCGCCAAGCTTCTTGTTCAGCAGCCTTGATTGCATTCTCAACGGCACGAATCTTGTCTTCAACCTCGCGGACATTTTCGCGTGGCACCCGTCCAATTTTCTCCCACTTGGCCGCAAGTGCCGAGTACTGCTCTTTTGCTTTGCCCAAATCGACGGCAGGATCTAACGGTTTGAATTCGGCAAGTAGGGCCCGCTTAGCCTGAAGGTTGGCGTTCTGCTCGGCATTTTCAGCTGCTATTGCCTCACCCTTTGCGGCGTAGATTGCATCTCCAGCGGCCTTGAACTTTGCCCATAGAGCGTCATCGCCTTTGACACGGCCGGTGTTTTTCCAGGCGTCGAGAAGTTTGCGGTAATCAGCAGCGGCATCAGCACCCTTCGAGATCAGGGCTTCAGCCTGAGCAACTAATTCAGAACGTTTTGATTTCGCCTGTTTGACGGAAGCGTCGAGCGTAGCAAAATAGGCCCGTTTTCCGGACTCAAATTTGGTGCGGGCCGTTGAAAAACGCTTCCACAGTGGATCTGCCAAGTTCTTAGGGATTCGAGGCCCGTTTTTCTGCAACTCTTGCCACTGTTCAAAGAGCTTGGTTAGCTCTGCTGACCCGGACTTCCAAATTGTCTTCTGAGGGTCTTGGTTAGCAAGCTTTTCAGCTGCCGCAACAATCGCTTCTTTTTCAGCAAGTGCCTTTTCTGTCGCCTCTTTGCTTGACTCATTTTTCTCGCTTACCAGTGCCGCAATTGCATCGGTCAGAACCGAAACTCTGGTACGAAGCGATGCAAGGTCCCCAACAGCATTTGGTGCTAGCAGGTCGTTGTGAAGCTTCTCCTGGGCTTTTTTCAATGAGATTGCGTCTGACTTGGCTTTTACTCGTTGCTCAAGGTTGCGTACCTGGGCTTCTAGATCAACAAACTTGCGTTCAAAGTAAGCGAGCGCCTCCTCGGCAGTCACATTCGGATACTGCCCGACATGACGCTTGTCGCCCTGCTCGATTGAGTAAACGTTGTTTTCGTCATCAACGTGCGCGAAAGTTGTGGTCAGTGCCATGGGGTGCTCCTCTAAGCGGAAAGTTCAGTGATTAGTTTAGGACGATTGGACCAAGCTTGGTTTCGACCTTGGGTTCTCCGTCGGTCTCTCCGTTTTTGGTTCCGGCATCAAAAACGGGCTTCAATTTTTCAAGACCGGAAGTGATTTTTCCGAATACTGAATAGCCTCCGGCGCTATCGCTTGGAATCTGGGTGTCTTCGTAAACAATGAAGAATTGGCTGCCCTGTGACGCAGCATTTCCTGACTGGCGAGCCATCGCAATGGTGCCCTTCGGGTAGACGTCGTCGCTCGGAGCGTTTTCGATTGGCCCCCAAGAGTAGCCCGGTCCACCGGTTCCATCACCGTTAGGGTCTCCGCACTGGAGCACAAAGAACCCGCCATTGGTTAATCGGTGACACTTCAAATCGTTATAGAAACCTGAGCGGGCCAAGCTCAGAAAGTTGGCGGTTGTCTGAGGGGCATTTGCGCCGTCAAGCTCCACAGCCAAATTCTCGCCGTTGAGAGTTAAGTTCCCTGACCAGGTGCGTGCTTCAGCCAAACTTGGATCTGGCACCAAAGGAGAGCTAGTCTCTGTGGCCGAGGGTGTTGCCGACGAAGAAGGTGAGCTGTTGCCAGCAGCAAAAATCGCCTGGACGCCGAGAGCAACCAGGAGCACTACTCCGGTTGCGATTATCGCAAACCGGTTATCGCGAGAGTTCCTAATTTTTGCACTCGCGAGTTTTGCCTGCCTGGCCTCAAACTCTTCTTTGCGCGCAGCGGCTTGAGCCAGAATTTTCTGCTGATTTTTCACTGTGGAACCTTTCAATCGCTTTCACGATTTTACTTGCGTTTGAGCCTCGAAAATACTGCTGTTGCCTTAGCCTTTAGTTATGTCTGACCAGTTTGTGCCTCGCAAATCTTCGACACCTTTGGCAGCCAGGGTAAGACCTCAATCTCTCAGCAGTTTCGTGGGCCATGCCGCACTTAGAAAATCTGGCAGTGCACTGAATCTCTTATTGAGCAATCCTGACTCTGCAAAGTCAATCATCATTTCGGGACCACCCGGCTCTGGAAAAACTACCTTGGCATTGCTTATCGCAAAACAGCAAGACGCACATTTCGTCGAGTTAAGCGCAGTTAACGCAGGTGTAAAAGAAGTTCGTGAAGTGATCGAAGAGTCGAGAAGACTCAAACTCGGCTATTCAAGGGCCACCTATCTCTTCATTGACGAAATACATCGATTTAGTAAGACCCAGCAAGATGCACTCTTGCCAGCCGTTGAGGCCGGAGACGTACATCTAATAGCAGCAACAACAGAGAATCCGTCATTCTCGGTTATTTCGCCGCTGCTTTCTCGCACGATCCAAATCAGGTTTGAACCGCTGACCACATCTGACATCGAAGCGATTCTCATTTCTGCGATCGAGGATGAACGAGGTCTTGCCGGAAAAATCTCTGTGCTACCTGAAACGCTCAGCAAAATCGCCGAATTATCATCGGGGGATGCCCGCAAGGCCTTGACGATTCTGGAGACCGTTGTTGATGCCCACCCTGATCAGGCTCTGATCAGCGATCACGAGCTCTCGACCATAATCGACTCAGCTCTGATGCGATATGACCGAGATGGAGACGAGCACTACGACACCATCAGTGCATTCATAAAAAGCGTGCGGGGTTCCGATGTAGATGCCGCAATTTTTTACCTGGCCAAAATGCTGCACGGTGGAGAAGATCCTCGGTTTATCGCGAGAAGACTAATCATTCTGGCAAGTGAAGATGTTGGCCTAGCCGACCCAGAGGCTTTGCCACTTGCTATTGCCACGGCCGACGCCGTTGAGAAAATCGGCATGCCCGAAGGTCGCATCCCGTTGGCGCAGTGCACGGCTTATCTTGCGCTCGCTCCAAAATCAAATGCGGCATACCGAGCAATCAACGCGGCTTTGGCACGCGTCGAACAGGGTGGTAACTTCACGACTCCCAGGCCACTTCGGAGCAGCAACTTTCGGGGTGCCAAAGATGCGGGAAATGGCGTCGGTTATCGATACCCGCACGACTTCAATCCGCCAGTGATCGCACAAAAGTACCTACCTGCTGAGCTAGACGGCATGCAGTTTTTTGCACTGGGTAGCCAGGGTGATGAGGTGCGCCTCAAAAAGCTCTACGACTCACTTCGGCAGATACTCGACGCGTGAACCTAGCAAAAGAACGCTGAGCCCTGCTAAACTAGGCAGGTTGCCGACTGGAGTACTGTGCACGGCTGCCGAAGTACTCAACACGGTGCGACCCTCTAATAGCCGGAGGGTCCGTGGCAGAGGTTTATCCAAACCAAACTGTGAACAAAACCGCTATGGATCTCAACGATCCCTTGAAAGGAAATCGTGTCAAAATCAACACGTACCCGCAGCAAGACTCGTATGTCTCGCGCATTGGGCCTTGCCCTAACCCCAAAGGCTGCTAAATACCTAGAGAAGCGCCCTTACGCACCAGGCCAGCACGGTCGAACCAAGCGCAAGTCTGACAGTGACTACGCGGTCCGTCTTCGTGAGAAGCAGCGTCTCCGCGCCCAGTATGGCATCCGTGAGGCTCAGCTACGCAAGACTTTCCAGGAAGCGAAGCGCACCGAGGGCCTAACCGGTGAGAACCTAGTTGAACTTCTAGAAATGCGTCTTGACGCTCTGGTTCTGCGTGCAGGTTTCGCCCGCACCATTGCTCAGGCTCGTCAGATGGTTGTTCACCGCCACATTTTGGTAAACGGTGAGCGTATCGACCGCCCTTCGTTCCGCGTGAAGCCAGGCCAGCTGATTCACGTACACGAAAAGAGCGAGAAGACCGAGCCATTCCAGGTTGCAGCCGCCGGCGGACACGTCGACGTTCTTCCTCCAGTGCCTGGTTACCTAGATGTTCAGCTAGACAAGCTGCACGCAACTCTAGTTCGCCGACCAAAGCGTGCCGAGGTTCCAGTAACCTGTGAAGTACAGCTTGTTGTTGAGTACTACGCTGCTCGATAACCAAAACGATAGGTAATTCTGATGACCGGTGGGGACGTTGCAGCTCTAATAGCAGCAATAGGTTTCATAGCGTTGGTGCTGTTTCTAGCAGTTCCAATTCTTAAACTTGGTCGCGTTCTGGATGAAGCTCGAAATGCTATTCGAGACCTCAACCAGTCAACGTCTCCACTGATCTCAGAACTTACCGAAACAGTTACTCAAACCAATAAACAGTTGCAAAAAATTGACGTCATCACTGACAACGCAGCTGAGGTTTCAACGAATGTATCTTCGCTAATTGCCGTAATTACCTCTGCCGTCGGCTCACCTTTGGCAAAGTTGGTAGGTTTTTCTGCGGTAGCCAAAGATTTGCTCTTGGGAAAGAAGAAATAGATGAAGAAGTTATTTTGGTTAGCCAGCGGGATTGCCGCAGGCCTTTTTCTGGCAAAGAAGATTGAACAAGACCCTGAGGCCAAGGCCAAGTTTGACGAATTTTGGGCAAAGGCAAAAGACATCACCTCTGCAGCAACTGATGGTTTCAATGAGCGTTCAAGCGAACTTGAAACTGCTCGCGCAAAAGCAGCCGCTAAGGCAGCCCCAGCCGACGAAACCAAGTAATGCAAACAGCAGAAATTAGGCGCCGTTGGCTGGCGTTCTTCGAGAGCAAGCAACACACTGTAGTTCCTTCCGCTTCCCTGATCAGTGAAGATCCTTCGCTGCTGTTTACCGTGGCCGGAATGGTCCCATTCATCCCGTACATGACCGGAGTAGTTCCAGCCCCCTACGCGCGAGCAACCTCAGTTCAAAAGTGCATCAGAACACTTGACATTGAAGAGGTGGGTAAAACCACTCGTCACGGCACTTTTTTCCAGATGAATGGCAATTTCTCTTTTGGAGACTATTTCAAGCGTGAGGCAATTGAATTTGCCTGGGAGTTCCTAACCGGTTCGCGTGAATCAGGTTGCCTAGGCATTGATCCACAACTTCTTTGGGTAACCGTTTTTCAAGACGACAACGAAGCCATTGACATGTGGCGAGAAGTCGCTGACATTCCCCTAGAGCGAATTCAGCGACGAGGCATGAAAGACAATTACTGGTCTACGGGCCAACCAGGCCCTGCTGGCCCCTGCAGCGAGATCTACTACGATCGCGGCCCAGCCTACGGCCGCGAAGGCGGCCCTGAGGCAGACGAAGATCGTTACATCGAAATTTGGAACCTCGTTTTCATGCAATTTGAGCGCGGTGCTGGGCTTGGCAAAGATAACTTTGAAATCTTGGGGGAGCTGCCCAAGAAAAACATCGATACCGGAATGGGTCTCGAGCGTGTTGCCTTTTTGCTCCAGGGCGTTGAAAACCTCTACGAGATCGACGAGGTGCGCCCGGTACTCGATCTTGCGGCACAACTTGCCGGCAAAACCTATGGTGCAGCGGTTGAGGATGACGTTCGTTTACGCGTAGTCGCAGACCACATCCGCTCATCGCTGATGCTAATTGGTGACGGGGTTACCCCGTCCAACGATGGACGTGGGTATGTACTCAGGCGTTTGCTTCGACGTTCAGTTCGTTCGATGCGACTGCTCGGGGTCACCGACCTAATTTTCGAAAAACTATTTACCGCTTCGATGAACGCCATGAAGGCTTCATATCCGGAATTAGAGACTGATTTTGACAGAATTATTCGAACCGCAAAAGCGGAAGAGGAGACTTTCCTTCGCACCCTAACCAGCGGTAGCGCCGTACTCGAAGAAGAGCTTGAGTCGGTTAAAGCGAACGGTGCACAACAACTACCAGGCGACGTGGCCTTTTTACTTCACGACACCTATGGTTTTCCAATCGATTTGACTCTAGAAATCGCTGAAGAAGCTGGTCTCACAGTCGATCGAGATGGTTTTAAAGCGCTCATGGCCGAACAGCGCGATCGAGCCAAAGCCGACGCCCGCGCTAAGAAGCTCGGTGGGGTAGACCTCGGTATTTATTCTGACTTTAGAGCAGCGGGAGCTACCGGGTTTACCGGCTATGAATCATTGGAAACCGAGGCCAAGGTAATTGGAATTATTGCCGATGGCGAGGTTGCAAGCAAAGCTGCGAGCGGATCACTTGTTGAAGTGGTTCTCGACCAAACTAGCTTTTACGCTGAGAGTGGCGGGCAAGACTCCGATGCAGGGCTTATCCGCGGAGACGGTTTTGAACTAGAGGTTATCGACGTTCAAAAACCAGTCAAGGGCCTAATCACTCACAAAGTGCTGGTCAGGTCTGGTGAATTCGGTGTCGGTAGCAGAGTAATCACCCAGGTAGACGGTGAGTGGCGTTTGGGTGCTGCCCAGGCACATAGCGCGACCCACGTAGTACACGCTGCCCTGCGTCAGGTACTCGGACCAAATGCACTCCAGTCTGGAAGCTACAACAAACCCGGCTACATGAGACTTGATTTCTCTTGGAATCAGGCTCTCTCGGAGGCCGCCAAATCCGAAATCGAAGAGGTAACCAACCTAGCGATTCGTCAAGATTTGGCTGTATCAGCTCAATTCATGACCCTTCCCGAAGCAAAAGAATGGGGTGCAGTTGCCCTCTTCGGCGAAACCTACGATGAAAGTGTTCGAGTTGTTCAGATCGGTGGCCCTTGGTCACGCGAGCTCTGTGGCGGAACGCACGTTTCAAGGTCTGCACAAATTGGCCTGGTTTCACTTATCGGTGAGTCATCGGTGGGTTCAGGCTCGCGTCGACTAGAGGCTCTGGTTGGAATCGACGCCTTCCGTGCACTAGCAACTGAACGAGCTCTATTGAATCGACTTGAAGCAAGCCTGAAGACCCCAAAGGAAAGTCTCGAAGAGAGAATCGCCGCCATGTCTGAAGAGCTGAAGGTTGCGCAGAGAAAACTTGCGGCTTTGCAATTGGCATCTCTGGAATCTCAGATTCCAGCGCTGATAAGTAATGCTGAAAGCCTCAACGGAAACCTCGTTGTAAGTTCTCAGTTTGAAGATGTAGCTGCAGAAGACCTCCGTTCGCTGGCGACTTCGCTTCGCGCCGAGGCTGGTGCAGAGTCGGTGATTGTGCTCTCCTCAGTAGTCGAATCACGCCCTGTTTTATTTGTAGCGGTTGGAGATGCCGCTCGAAGCCGCGGCGTGAAAGCCGGTGCTTTGGTCAAACTTGGCTCACAAATTTTGGGCGGCGGCGGTGGCGGCAAAGACGACTTCGCCCAGGGTGGTGGGCAAAATGCGCACGCTGTATCCGATGCAATCGCAGAGATTAAGCGAAGCATTTCGGCCCTGTGAGACCTGGCCGAGTTTTAGCTCTCGATGTTGGCAAGGCGCGCATCGGCCTCGCTTTGTGTGACCCAGATCGCATCCTCGCATCTCCATTGGATGCTGTGACGAGATCTGAGTCCTCAGCGCTAGTGATTTCGCAGTTGATAGATGAGCACTCAGTAGCCGAAATTGTGGTCGGCCTGCCGGTTAACCTCAAGGGTGAAACAACCGCCTCAACCGAGGATGCCCACAATTTCGCGACTGAGCTAAAAGGTTTGCTGGCAATTCCAATGCATTTCATTGACGAGCGATTCACAACGACGACTGCAGCCCAAAAACTCCGAGCCGCAGGAAAAGACTCTCGAAGTGCCAAAGCCATAATTGATTCAGTCGCAGCTTGCGAGATTCTGGAAACCTACCTAAACGACTGGCGAAAAAAGCGAGGGAGTGAAATTGAATAGGTTCAAGAAACGTCAACTTTCAGTTGCTCTCCTCGCCCTGATGTTAGTTGTTGGTGTAACTGCGTTCGGCTTTAGAAGTGAAATTCGAAGCGCCTTTGAGCAGCTGGTTGGAAACGACTACTCGGGCACCGGTGAATCCGAACTGCAGTTTGTAATCGTCCCGGGAGATACCGGAGAATCAATTGCGAATGAGCTAGTAGCCTCTGGTGTGGTCAAAGACTTCCGGCTGACCTACCGGCTAATTCTTGAGCGAAATCAAATTTTTTACCCTGGCACCTACCAGCTAAAGACCAAGATGAGCTCGCTAAGTGCCCTAAATGCTCTCAGTGATCCCTCCAATATTGTCGCCAATCGCGTGGTTATCAAAGAAGGATTTCGCCTTAGTAATGTTTTCAAAACGCTTGCTGGCGCGACAAAAATCAGCGAAGCCGAGTTCGCGAAAGTGGCCACTCAACTTGAATTGTTCGACTTGCCGGCTGGAGCTCCAAGCCTTGAAGGTTACCTCTTTCCCGCGACTTACAGCTTTGATCCGGGTGCTACAGCCAAAGACATCTTGCTCATCTTGCGAAACCGAATGAAGACGGAAGTTGCCGATTTGAACATTCCGGCCTCGAAGGTACACGAGGTGCTAACCCTGGCAAGTATCGTTCAGAAAGAAGCAAGGCTAACTGAAGATTTTTTCAAGGCTGCCCGAACCTTTCAAAACCGCCTCGACATCGGCATGAAATTGCAGTCTGACGCCACCGTTAGCTATGGAGTAGGCGGCTCCACTGTGAGCACCAGTGCCGCTGACCGAGCCGCTGAAAACGGATACAACACATATCGCTACGAGGGTTTGCCAGTAGGCCCAATCTCTGCGCCTGGCCGCGTAGCAATTGAGGCCGCACTCAATCCTGCCCCGGGGAAGTGGCTTTATTTCTGCACGGTCAATCTTGAGACTGGAGAGACCTGGTTCAGTGAAACCTATGCTGAACATCAAGAGGCTGTGCGAGTCTGGCGATCCTGGATGAAGGAAAATCCCGGCTATGAGTAGACAATTTGCCGTACTCGGTAAGCCCATTTCACACTCGAAATCACCGGCTATTCACAAAGCTGCCTATCGGGTGATGGGCCTGGATTGGCAATACGGTCGAGCCGAGGTTGCCAAAGGAGGTCTCTGGTCGTTCATCAGAGGGCTCGAAGAAGTGTGGGATGGCTTCAGCGTCACGATGCCGCTTAAAGAAGAGGCGATGCGCCTCTGCAAGACCACCGATGAATTCGTGAAGGCTACCGGAGCTTGTAACACCCTGGTTAGAAACGAAGACGGAACCTGGGCTGGTTTCAACACAGACGTTTTCGGAATCATTATGGCGCTTCAAAAGGGCTTGCAGGAAAGGCCGAAACGCATCCTTATCCTAGGCTCAGGCGCAACTGCGACCTCGATGGTGGTAGCGGTCAAGTACATGAACCCAGAAGCCGAGATCAAGATTTACGCCCGCAATTCCAAAACTAGAAACGCCCTGATCAAGAAGGCCAAGAACCTTGGTTTGAAGGCAAAACGTGCTTGGTTTTTGACCGAGGCAACTGCCTGGGCGGACCTCACCGTGTCGACTCTTCCAGCAGGGTCCCTTGATGAATTTGCCGAGGCCACCGAGGCGAAGTCCTCTTGGAAACCGGGTGGCGCCTTCTTTGATGTGAGTTACGCCGTGTGGCCATCGAGGTCTGCTCAGCTCTGGATGAACCGCGACGAGCTGGCAATTTCGGGAATCGAGATGTTGAAATGGCAGGCGATTGCGCAGCTGCGAATCTTCTTGACTCGAAACCCCAATCAAGAACTACCCAATGAGGTAGCTGTTTTTGAGGCAATGACCGCCGCCACCCAGGTCGACCACTGAGACTGTGGTTGAATAGAAGCCATGTTGCGCTGGATTACTGCCGGAGAATCTCACGGCCCTGAACTTGTAGCTGTATTAGAAGGCCTTCCGGCTGGTGTTCCCATTACCACCGCTGAAATTCAGAATGCGCTGGCACGCCGACGCCTCGGCTACGGTCGTGGGGCAAGAATGAAATTTGAACAGGATGAAGTTTCAATCAGCGGCGGTGTTCGCCACGGCCTAAGCATGGGTGGACCGGTTGCAATCTGTATCGCCAATACCGAATGGCCCAAGTGGCAAGAGGTGATGAGCGCCGATCCCGTTCCTGCGGAGAAACTGACCGGAGCACGAGCAGAACCACTCACCAGACCGCGACCGGGTCACGCTGACTTTACCGGCATGCAAAAGTACGGATTCGCTGAATCTCGCCCGGTGCTAGAACGCGCCAGCGCTAGGGAAACGGCAGCTCGTGTTGCCTTAGGCAAGGTTGCAAGCGCGTTTCTCTCAGAACTTGGTATCACGCTGATCACACATACGGTAGGTATTGGTCCAGTGCTTGCCAACGGTGAGTACAGCCTTCCGACTCCGGCAGACCTAACGGCAATTGACGAAGATCCAATGCGCTGCTTTGATCCCGAACTTTCAAAGAAAATGGTTGCCGAGGTCGATGCTTGCCACAGCGAGGGTGACACCCTGGGTGGCGTAGTCGAAACTCTGGCTTATGGTCTGCCACCAGGCTTAGGAAGTTACGTTCACTGGGATCGTCGTCTCGATTCGCAGTTGGCTGGCGCGCTAATGGGCATCCAAGCCATCAAAGGGGTCGAAGTCGGCGACGGTTTTGAAACAGCGAAGCGCCGAGGCTCGCAAGCGCACGATGAGATTGAGCGTGATGAAAACGGAGTCGTCAAGAGACTAACCGACCGTGCTGGCGGAATCGAGGGAGGCATGAGCAATGGGGAAATCCTCAGAGTTCGCGCAGCGATGAAGCCAATTTCTACTGTGCCCCGCGCCCTCGCCACAATCGACACCGCCACCGGCGAAGCCGCTAAGGCTCATCACCAGCGTTCTGATGTATGCGCTGTCCCGGCCGCTGGAGTAGTTGCCGAGGCAATGGTGGCTTTGGTCTTAGCAAACTCTGTGTTGGAGAAGTTTGGTGGAGATTCAATCGCTGAGACCAGGCGCAACATGCAGGCTTACCTTGATCACATCCCTGCGGTCTTGAAATCTAACGACACATCCTCTTGGGATTCCTAACCAAAAACGATGCACAAAAACATTGTTTTGGTTGGCCCCATGGGTGTGGGTAAAACCACCATCGGTAAGAAACTTGCCCGCGCCCTCGGAAAAACATTCGTCGATACCGACTCACTCGTCACGGCCGAATACGGCGAGATAGCAGAAATTTTCTCGAAGCAGGGCGAGCCTGCATTCCGAGATTTGGAAACAAAGGCACTACGAAAAGCTCTCGACTCTGATTCGGTGGTTGCAACCGGTGGAGGAGTAGTGCTTTCGGCAGAAAACCAGAGCATCCTGAGACAGCACTGGGTGGTTTATTTATCCACCGATGGTAAACATATGGCCTCACGTCTCAGTCATGGAAATCGCCCGTTACTCAAAAATGGACTCGACGATTGGCGTCGCATTTACGACGAGCGTCGGCCAATTTACGAGCAACTTGCAAATTTTGAAGTGGCGACCGGCGGCAAGTCAGTCGCACAGTGTGTTCTCGAGATTAAAGAAATGATTGGTGCACTATGACCAGAAGAATCAGCGTTTCAGGTGAAAACCCATACGAAGTGATCATCGGTCGCGCCCTGCTCGATGAGCTTCCAGGCGTGCTTGGGGCTAAGGTGCGCAAAGTGCTGGTGATTCACCCAGTTGGATTATCAACTTCAGCGGAACTGATCAAAACGAGTCTCGAGTCTTCCGGGTATGAGTGCCTTTTGGCTGGTGTGCCAGATAGTGAAGATGCCAAGCGGGTAGAGGTTGCCGCTTTTTGCTGGGGCATTTTGGGTAAGTCAGACTTCACCCGCACCGATGCGGTTATCGGTTTTGGAGGTGGTTCGACCACTGATCTAGCCGGTTTCGTTGCCGCTACCTGGCTTCGCGGTGTTCCGCTGGTCCAAGTTCCGACCACGCTGCTCGGCATGGTCGATGCCGCTATTGGCGGAAAAACTGGAATCAACACCGCCGAAGGTAAAAATTTGGTTGGAGTTTTCCACGCGCCGGTGGGCGTGCTCTGTGACCTTGACACCCTCGCCACGCTTCCGAAAAACGAAATTCTTGCCGGTTTCGGCGAAGTGGCTAAATACGGATTCATCCGCGATTTGCGCATCCTAGAAATCATTGAGGCCGATGTCGCGAAGGCTACCGACCCGACTTCCGAAGAATTCGAAGAACTCATAGCCAGATCGGTGCAGATTAAGGCAGATGTTGTCGGTAATGACTTCAAAGAAGCTGGTCTTCGGGAAATTTTGAACTACGGACACACACTCGGGCACGCAATCGAACACTCAGAACGTTACCAATGGCGTCATGGAGCAGCAATTTCAATTGGGATGGTTTTTGTTGCGGAATTGGCAAGGCTTGCAGGCCGACTCTCTGATGACGCCGTGGCCCGACACCGCAGTGTTCTGGAAAGCCTTGGTTTGCCTACCAGCTACCGTGCCGATCGCTGGCCGCAGCTTCTGGCTACTATGCAGCGTGACAAGAAATCACGCGGTGGTAACCTGCGCTTCGTCGTACTTGACGAGCTTGGCAAGCCGAACATCATGACCGCACCAACCGAAGAAATGCTGTTCGCAGCGTTCCAAGAGATTGTTTAGACAGGTAGTCTTTTCGACATGGCAAAGCTTCTCGTTCTAAACGGCCCAAATCTTAACCGGCTAGGTTCTCGCGAGCCTGACGTTTACGGAAATGCCGATTTTGCAGACCTAACTAAGGCCTGCGAGCAATCAGCTGAACAGTTGGGCTGGGAAGTTTCGGTGCGTCAAACAAACTCGGAAGCTGAACTTATCAGCTGGTTGCACGAAGCGGTTGATGAAGAGCTTCCTGTGGTACTCAACCCGGCCGCATTCACTCATTACAGCTATGCTCTTCGTGATGCGGCAACCCTAGTCACCAAGGCTGGCCTGAAGCTGATTGAAGTTCATATCAGCAACCCCCACGCTCGCGAAGAATTCAGGCACAAAAGTGTGATTTCAGCGATCGCCTCGGGCGTCATTGCCGGCTTCGGTATCGATTCGTATCGTCTGGCCATCCAGCAAATCGCCACAAAATAACTATCTTCCGATAAACTTTCAAGGTTGCTCGGGCAAGATGTGCCCCGGTTAAAGGTTTTAGAAAGCAAGTGATTTCATGGCAACTTCAAACGACCTCAAAAATGGAATGGTGCTGAACATTGATGGTCAGCTGTGGGCTGTAGTCGAATTTCAGCACGTCAAGCCAGGAAAAGGCCCCGCCTTTGTACGAACCAAGCTAAAAAACGTGCTCAGCGGAAAAGTTGTCGATAAGACCTTTAACGCAGGCGTCAAGGTAGAAACTGCCAACGTTGACAAGCGAGAGATGACTTACCTCTACAACGACGGCACCGGCTACGTCTTCATGGACAAAGACACCTATGACCAGTTCACTGTTTCAGATGCAACCGTGGGCGACGCGGCTAACTTCATGCTCGAGAATCAAGAAGCACTGGTTGCTCTCCACGATGGCAACCCAATTTACGTTGAATTGCCTGCCTCAGTTGTTCTAGAAATCACCTATACCGAACCCGGTCTTCAGGGAGACCGTTCAACCGGCGGTACAAAGCCTGCGACTCTAGAAACTGGTTATCAAATTCAGGTACCGCTGTTTGTTGAGCAAAACACTCGCGTCAAGGTAGACACCCGCACCGGTGACTACCTGGGTCGCATCACCGACTAAGTGAGCGCCCGCACCAAAGCTCGCAAACGAGCAATTGACGCCATTTTTGCGGCCGACCTAAGGCCTGATTCGCCACTTGATTTACTTGATGACACCTACAAGCAGGTTCAGGATCGCCAAAATCAAACCGAGATTTTCGAATACGCAAGAACTCTCGTTTCCGGCGTAATTGAACATCAGCGTGAGATCGATGGGTTGCTGGAGACCTACTCGCAGGGATGGTCACTTGATCGGATGCCGAACTTAGATAGAGCCATTCTTAGGGTTGCAACCTGGGAGATTCGTTTCAACGACGAGGTTCCTGATGCAGTTGCAATCAGTGAGGCAGTGGCGCTGGCTAAAGAGTACTCAACTGACGATTCAAGTTCGTTCGTAAACGGCTTGCTGTCACGAATTTCAGGAACAGCAAAAGCTATCTGATCCCTCAGTTCGCCTGATAAGCTAACTTCAATCAATCCTTTAAAGGCCGCACTGAGAGGCGGAGAAGGAGGCGAGTATGCCTACGCGCACCGTACTAACGGCCGAAGACCTAAAACGTGCTCTCACTCGCATATCTCATCAAATTCTTGAATCCAATGCCTCAAACCCAAGCCCGGCAAGCGACATCGTCTTATTGGGCATTCCGACCCGCGGCGTAACTTTGGCAAAAAGAATCGCCTCGGTTATTGCAAGCACCGAGGCCGAATTCATCCCTGACAACTCAGTGGGTCGCTTAGACATCACCATGTATCGCGATGACCTTGCCAATAAACCAACCCGCCAGGTTACGCAGACCCAAATTCCCGCGCAGGGCATCACTGACAAAGTGGTGATCTTGGTCGATGACGTTCTCTACAGCGGCAGAACAATACGTGCTGCGCTCGACGCTCTAAACGACTTTGGTCGCCCAAAATCTGTAAAACTTGCCGTTCTAGTAGACCGTGGGCACCGTGAACTTCCCATTCGCGCTGACTTTGTCGGTAAAAATCTGCCAACCTCACGCGATGAGCGAATCGGAGTTCAGCTGATGGAAATAGACGGACTCGACTCGGTGGTGATTGAATCTTGAAGCATTTACTGAGTACCAAAGATCTGTCTAAAGACCAAGCAGTTGGAATTCTCGACATCGCTGAAGAAATGTCTGCGGTAAACAGTCGCGAAATCAAGAAGTTACCCACTCTCAGGGGAAAGACCGTGGTGAATCTTTTTTTTGAAGATTCAACCAGAACACGAATTAGCTTCGAACTTGCCGCAAAAAGACTCTCTGCAGATGTAATCAATTTTTCAGCCAAGGGTTCCAGTGTCTCAAAAGGTGAATCTCTCAAAGACACAGCACAAACTTTAGAAGCGATGGGCACAGAGGCTGTTGTGATCAGGCATGCAGCTTCTGGAGCTGCCCAAAAACTAGCTGAGAGCGGGTGGATAACCTCGCACATTGTGAACGCGGGCGATGGCACACACGAGCATCCCACCCAGGCACTTCTCGACGCATTCACAATTCGCAAGAGGTTCCACGGTGCGGCTTCGACCGGCAAAGACTTGAGCGGCCTCAAAGTTGCGATTGTCGGAGATATTCTTCACTCTCGAGTTGCCAGATCAAACTTGCACTTGCTGAACACACTTGGCGCAGAGGTTTTGTTTGTAGCCCCGCCAACATTGCTTCCTGCCGCTCAAGATTGGAAGGCGAAGTTCCACTACAGCCTTGATGCATGCATAAACGACGAACAACCAGACGTTTTGATGATGCTGCGAATTCAACTTGAGCGCATGAATGCCTCGTTCTTCCCATCTGAGCGCGAATATGCCCGCGGCTGGGGTCTGAACAGGTCAAGGTTGGAGAACTTGAAAGAAACAGCAATCGTCATGCATCCAGGCCCGATGAACCGCGGACTGGAGATTGACGCGCACTCAGCAGATTCTCCGAAATCAACTGTTCTAGAGCAGGTGTCAAACGGCGTATCAGTGCGAATGGCTGTGCTCTACTCTCTGCTTTCTAACGAAGGACTGATCAATGACTGACCTGGTAATCAAGAACGTCACCATGGTTGATGGAAAAGTAACCGATATAGCAATTTCAAACGGTGTCATTTCTGCGATCGGCAGCGGCTTGTCCGGAACAGAAACACTGGACGCGAGTTCCCTGATTGCACTGCCAGGATTTGTCGATTTACACACTCACTTGCGCGAGCCAGGTTATGAGCAAAGTGAAACTGTGCTCACCGGAACTCAGTCGGCGGCTTTAGGTGGCTACACCGCTGTGCATGCGATGGCCAATACTTCACCGGTTGCAGATACTGCTGGTGTTGTCGAACAAATTAAGACTCTCGGTGATGAAGCAGGCTACTGCGAAGTATTTCCAATCGGTGCAGTTACGGTCGGCTTACAGGGCGAGAAAATGGCCGAACTAGGTGCGATGGCCAAATCTAAAGCTAACGTTCGCGTGTTTTCAGATGACGGAAACTGTGTGCACGACCCAGTAATCATGAGAAGGGCGCTGGAGTACGTAAAGGCGTTTGACGGAGTCATCGCGCAGCATGCCCAGGAACCTAGGTTGACTGCTGGAGCTCAGATGAACGAGGGAATCGTATCGGCCGAGCTCGGATTAACCGGCTGGCCTGCGGTCGCTGAAGAGTCAATTATTGCCCGTGATGTACTGTTGGCTGAGCATGTAGGGTCGAGGGTTCACATTTGCCATCTATCGACCAGAGGCTCAGTCGAATTGATTAGATGGGCTAAGCAGCGCGGAATTAATGTCACTGCCGAGGTCACTCCGCATCACCTTCTGCTCACTGACGAACTGGTGAGAAGTTATGACGCCAAGTACAAGGTAAACCCACCGCTTCGCACTGCTGACGACGTTGCAGCTCTTCGAGAGGCTTTGGTTGACGGGACAATCGACATCATTGCCACCGACCACGCCCCGCACCCAATCGAAGCAAAAGATTGTGAGTGGGCTGCGGCCGCAAACGGAATGGTTGGGTTAGAGGCCGCTGCTTCGATTGCCTATCAGGTGTTGGTCGAGTCGGGTCAGTCAAATTATGAACGTATGTCAGCAGTGATGTCAGAAAATCCGGCAAAAATTGCTCGTGATCAGAACCAAGGGCAGCCGATCGCTGTCGGGAATATTGCCAACATCGCACTTTTTGATCCTCAGGCAAAGCGTTCAATGAGCGAGTTCACAGCCTCTAAATCAACCAATAATCCGTACGCCGGAATGGAAATGCACGGCGCTGTCAAACACACGATATTTAGAGGAAAATTCACCGTTCGTGACTACAAACTTCAAGAGGCAAATGCATGAGTTGGGAAGTTTCGCTGATCACGTTGGCTTTGTTCGTAATCGCCCTGAGCCTATTTGGCGCTTGGCGTGGTTGGTCATCGCGCACTAGAGCGCAGCAGCAAGAAATACCCGCAATTCCGCAGGCACTTGAGCAGTTTGGCAACTTAGTCTCTGAAGTTCGTTGCCTGTATGTTGCCACCACTAAGAGCAGCAACCATCTCGACCGAATTACGGCTCATGGGCTTGCCTTCAGAGGAAATGCTGAACTTCGAATATTTGACAATGGACTGCTCATTACTCGTGACGGGGAAAGACCGATTGCGATTCCAAGCGACAAAATTTTGGATGTGAAGCGTTCTACAGCCGTCATCGATAAGGGTGTCGAGACCGACGGGCTGCTAACCATTGACTTTGAATCTGAGCTAAGTGTTCATCTGCGTGTAAAAAATCAAGATCAGGTTTTGTCGACAGTTTCGGCAATTGAGCTACTAAAGAAGAAGAGAGAGCAATTCAGTGAATAAAGCACTTCTCGTGTTGGAAGACGGACGTGTCTTCACCGGTAAGCCATACGGAAAGATTGGCAAAACCCTCGGGGAAGCCGTCTTTGCCACCGGCATGACCGGTTACCAAGAAACCATCACAGATCCTTCCTACGCTGGGCAAATCGTTGTCCAAACTGCCCCGCACATTGGTAACACCGGTGTGAACAGTCGCGATGAAGAATCTTCAAAGGTTTGGGTTGCTGGTTACGTTGTTCGCGACGCATCTCGCATGGTTTCGAATTTTAGAGCTGAAAACGACCTACAGAGTGAGCTCGAAAAGTACGAGGTGGTTGGAATTCGCGGTGTCGACACCCGTGCTCTAACCAGGCACTTACGTTCCGCTGGATCAATGCGGGCCGGTATTTACTCCGGTTCAGACGCAGAACGCGACCTAGCAGATCTAATTGCCGAGGTAAATTCCTCGGTGAAAATGAAGGGGCTTTCGCTCAGCAACGTGGTTAGCACCCCAGAAACCTACCTGAGCGCCGCCACTGCCGAAAAAATTGGGCGAGTGGCAATTCTTGACCTTGGAATCAAGAAGGCAACCATCGAGCACATGAATTCGCGCGGGTTAGAGACTGTAATCCTGCCGGCACAGTCGACGGCTGAGGAAATTCTCGCTGTTACGCCTGATGCAGTTTTCTATTCAAATGGTCCCGGAGATCCTGAGGCAGCTGCAGGGCAGGTAGCCGCACTACGCGAAATTTTAGATCGAAAGATTCCGTTCTTCGGAATTTGCTTTGGCAATCAACTCTTAGGTCGAGCTCTTGGGTTTGAAACATACAAATTGCAGTTTGGTCACCGTGGAATCAATCAGCCGGTGCTAGATAGAAATACCGGAAAAGTTGAAGTTACCGCCCACAACCACGGTTTTGCTGTGAAGGTAGACGGCGGCCCGGAGGTAGATTCACCCAACGGATACGGACGAGTACTAGTTAGCCACATCTCACTTAACGACGACTGCGTAGAGGGTTTACAGTGCCAAGACATTCCAGCGTTCTCGGTGCAGTATCACCCTGAAGCTGCCGCCGGCCCACACGACAGCAGCTATTTATTCGACCGTCTTGTAGACATGATTAAGACCCAAAAGGTAGGCAAATAATGCCAAAGCGCAGCGACATCAATTCCGTTCTGGTGATCGGCTCAGGCCCAATTGTGATTGGCCAGGCCTGCGAGTTTGACTATTCGGGCACACAGGCCTGCCGTGTTCTTCGAGAAGAAGGCGTAAGGGTTATTCTGGTCAATTCGAACCCGGCAACCATCATGACCGACCCAGATTTTGCCGATGCAACTTACGTTGAGCCAATCACGCCAGAGGTCATCGAGACCATCATCGCGAAAGAAAAGCCGGATGCCATTTTGCCTACACTAGGCGGACAAACTGCCCTAAATGCTGCGATGGCATTGCATGAGCGCGGCGTTCTCGAAAAGTACGATGTCGAGCTTATTGGTGCCAAGGTTGATGCCATCAAAAAAGGTGAGGATCGCCAGATCTTCAAAGAGTTGGTAATTGAGGCCGGGGCAACTGTTGCCAAATCAGTGATCTGTTCAACCATGGATGAAGCGCTCGACGCGGTTATCGAATTGAACTATCCGGTAATGGTTCAGCCCTCATTTACCATGGGCGGTCTCGGTTCGGGTTTCGCTTACGATGAATCCGACTTGCGTCGCATCGTTGGTTTCGGGTTGCAGTCTTCGCCGGTGGGGCAGGTTCTACTCTCTGAATCAATTTTGGGTTGGAAAGAGTACGAGCTAGAGGTCATGCGCGACCGCAATGACAACTGTGTGGTCGTTTGTTCGATTGAAAACGTGGACCCGGTCGGTGTTCACACCGGTGATTCAATCACCGTGGCACCCGCACTTACACTCACCGATCGCGAGTACCAAAACCTACGAGACATCTCCTTTGACATCATTCGTGCAGTGGGTGTTGACACCGGTGGTTGCAACATTCAATTTGCGGTAAACCCCGAAAACGGCCGTGTGGTTGTAATCGAGATGAACCCCAGAGTTTCTCGATCTTCAGCTCTAGCCTCGAAAGCGACCGGTTTTCCAATTGCCAAATTAGCCGCGAAGCTCGCACTCGGCTACACGCTCGATGAGATTCCAAATGACATCACCAAAGTCACCCCAGCTAGCTTTGAGCCGACCCTTGACTACATCGTGGTTAAGGTTCCGAGGTTTGCCTTTGAGAAATTCCCTGCGGCAAACAGCACACTAACCACCACCATGAAGAGTGTTGGTGAGGCCATGGCGATTGGTCGAAACTACACCCAGGCACTGCAGAAAGCACTTCGCTCTCTCGAGCGCAGGGGCTCGTCTTTCCACTGGGATGGTCCGCATGGCGACAAGCAGCAGCTACTCGAGGCCATCAAGACGCCTACTGATGGCCGCATTGTTCTGGTTCAACAAGCGCTTCGAGCAGGTGCAACAGCTGAAGAGGTATTCGAGGCTACCAAGATTGATCCTTGGTTTATTGACCAGATGCTGATAATTAACGAGGTTGCAGATGAAATTGCGTCGGCCAAAGAGCTCAACATCGAACTGATCGAGCAGGCAAAAGAGCATGGTTTTAGCGACATTCAAATTGCATCACTTCGCGGATTAAGCGAATCTGAGGTTCGCGCCTATAGGCACAGCAACAACCTGCGTCCCGTTTACAAAACTGTAGATACCTGCGCAGGTGAGTTTCCAGCGCTAACGCCATACCACTACAGCACCTACGAGCAAGAAACCGAAGTAGCGCCGTCAAGTAAGCAGAAGGTGGTCATTCTCGGTTCAGGCCCAAACCGCATCGGTCAGGGCGTCGAATTCGACTACAGCTGTGTTCACGCTTCTTTTGCCCTGGCCGACGCCGGTTACGAAACTGTGATGATCAACTGCAACCCAGAAACGGTTTCAACCGACTACGACACCTCCGACCGACTCTATTTTGAGCCGCTCACTCTAGAAGATGTTCTTGAGGTAATTCACGCTGAACAGCAGAGCGGTGAGGTCGTCGGTGTTGTAGTTCAACTCGGCGGACAGACCGCTCTCGGTTTAGCCAAGGGAATTGAAGCCGCCGGAATCCCGATTCTCGGCACCACCCCTGAGGCCATTGACCTTGCTGAAGAGCGCGGATTATTTAGCAAAATCCTTGACGAGGGTGGCCTGCTTGCTCCTGCAAATGGAACAGCTATCACTCTTGCCGAAGCAGAAGAAGTTGCTAACCGAATTGGTTATCCGGTTTTGGTAAGACCCTCCTACGTTCTAGGTGGTCGCGGGATGGAAATCGTCTACGATTTGCACTCATTGCGCGATTATTTTGATCGAATTGCTGACCAAGGAATCGTTGGACCATCTCATCCACTTTTGGTTGACCGTTTCCTCGACGATGCTATCGAGATCGACATCGATGCACTTTACGACGGTGAAACCCTATTTGTCGGAGGTGTCATGGAGCACATTGAAGAGGCGGGAATTCACTCGGGCGACTCTAGCTGCACTCTGCCACCGGTTACCATGAGCCAGGTTCAGATTGATCGGGTGCGCGAGGCAACCCTCAAAATCGCACAGGGTATCGGTGTTCGCGGCCTCCTCAATGTTCAGTTTGCCCTAGCTGCAGATGTTCTCTATGTTCTAGAGGCAAATCCTCGAGCTTCTCGCACGGTGCCGTTTGTGTCTAAAGCCCTTGGAATCACGCTGGCAAAAGCTGCATCTCTAGTTATGGTCGGCAAGAGCATCAAAGAGCTGATTGCCAACGGTGACCTTCCTGAGCGCGATGGAACTTACATTCCTGCCGGTTCGCCGATTGCGGTCAAAGAGGCAGTGCTTCCGTTCAAGCGTTTTGCAACCAAGGATGGTCGATTCGTTGACTCGCTACTTGGCCCTGAAATGCGTTCTACCGGCGAGGTCATGGGTATGGATGTGGACTTCCCGAAGGCATTTGCGAAATCTCAGGCAGCAGCTGGAAGTGCGCTGCCGGTTGGCGGAACTGTTTTTGTATCGGTGGCAGATCGCGATAAACCTCAGGTGGTGCTGCCGGTTCGACGTCTGCAGCAACTTGGCTATCGAGTACTAGCGACCTCTGGTACGGCAGACATTCTTGCTCGACACGGTATCGAAGTTGCTAAGGTTCGCAAGCACACCGACGAAGCTGGGGGAGAAGGCCCTTCAATAGTTGATCTAATTACTGCGGGCGAAGTGGATGTCGTGGTGAACACCCCTTCAGGTTCTTCGGCCAGAAAAGATGGCTATGAAATTCGTGCGGCTACAACTGCCGCCGACAAAGCAATTTTCACCACCATCGCCCAGTTGAGTGCCGCCATCGGGTCGTTCGAAACAGTAATTGCTGGGCCATTTGCGGTGAAGAGCCTGCAGCAGCACGCAATTGATCGGCAGGTTGCCCTTGCCAATTAGTTTCGGCGAAAAACTTGCCAAAACCTTTGGCGAGTTTGGTCAACTCTGTGTCGGCATTGACCCACACGAGGCGCTTCTCGAAGATTGGGGCCTTAGTCAAAGCCCTGAATCCCTTCGCGAGTTTTCGCTGCGGGTGATTGATGCCTGTCAGGGCCAGGTAGGCATTATCAAGCCACAGGTTTCATTTTTTGAGCGCTTTGGTTCAGCCGGTTTTGCTGTTCTAGAAGAGGTCGCTGCAAAATCGCAGGATGCTGGTCTGACTGTAATTATGGACGCCAAACGCGGCGACATTGGAACCACTATGGCGGCCTACTTTGAAGCTTGGCTTGGCAAAACTGCACCGTTTGTTTGTGATGCTCTAACGGTCAACCCTTTCCTTGGCTTTGACTCGTTAGCCGATTCATTCTCCGGGGCACTAGAGCGTGGCAAGGGGCTTATTGCCTTGGTTGCAACCTCAAACCCTGAGGGCGAAGCACTGCAAAAAGCAACCCGTGAGTCCGAAACAGTTTCGGCTCAAATCTGGCGACGCCTAGCCGAGGTAAATTCGGTCACGGCCGCTCCAAATGCGCGTTTCGGCTCTTTCGGAGGCGTAGTTGGCGCAACTCTAGACCTTAGAGGTTTTGGCCTACAAAATTTACTTGACGGTCAGGTAGTGGCTGCAACCCCAATTCTGGCTCCGGGTTTTGGCGCTCAAGGTGCTCAACTGAGCGATGTGAAGCGCTTATTCTCAGTGGCAACCGAACAGGTGATTTGCTCGGTGTCACGCTCGGTTCTTTCAGCTGGACCAAACGGTTTGGTCGGTTCGATTGCAGCAGCTAAACGTGAATTGGAACTTGGGATCAATGGCTAATTCACTGACCGTAATCGCCGGCCCTACCGCTGTTGGTAAAGGCACTGTTGTGCGTTACATCCTTGAGCACTTTCATGATGTGCATTTGTCAATCTCAGCGACAACTAGAGATCCGCGCCCCGGAGAACAACACGGCAGAGAATACTTTTTTGTTAGCCGGAAAGAGTTCGATCGAATGATTTCGGATGGTGAATTACTCGAATGGGCGACCGTGCACGGTAAGCACAGCTACGGTACCCCGCGCAAACCAATTGAGTCTGCTCTAGCTGCGGGTAAGCAAGTAATTCTAGAAATTGATTTGCAGGGCGCAAAACAGGTGAAAAAAATGATGCCTGAGGCCAATTTGGTTTTTATTGCACCACCATCCTGGGACGAATTAATCAACCGCCTCAAAGGTCGCGGCACCGAATCAGAAGCTGAAATGACAGTTCGGCTTGAAACCGCTAAGGCCGAGTTAGCCCAGCAAGGCTTTTTCGACCACGTCGTTATTAATGACGAGGTGGCCACATGCGCCCAGAACATCGTAGAATTGATGCAGTAAGCGCATCGCGCAAGTTTTCAAACAATCGGAAAGTCTTATGTCAGAAAAACTAGAAGGCATTGTTTCGCCAGCTATCGACAACCTACTCAGCAAGGTTTCTTCAAAATACGAGTTGGTAATTTTCGCCTCAAAGCGCGCTCGTCAAATCAACGATTACTACTCGGCACTGCACGAGGGAAGCCTGTTCAACAACGTGGGCCCGCTGGTAGATGCAACCGTCGATGAAAAACCGCTAACCATTGCGCTTCACGAAATCGACCAGAACAAGCTTCAGAAGACTGTAATCGAGAGCTAATCAATGCGCGTTTTGCTCGGTATAACCGGGGGAATAGCAGCTTATAAAGCGACATCAATCATCCGTCTGCTAACCGAGGCGGGGCATGATGTGCAGGTTATTCCAACTCAAAACGCCCTAAGGTTCATCGGCACGGCCACTCTAGAGGCGCTTTCACACAATGCTGTAGACCCCGATTTATTCACCGACGTTGACTCGGTAAAGCACGTTGCCCTCGGTAAAAACGCTGATCTGGTAATCGTTGCACCTGCCACTGCGGCCTTTTTAGCCCGCTTGGCTTCTGGTTTGGCAGACGATTTACTTATGAACACGCTGCTGGTTGCTAAGGCTCCGATTCTCATAGCACCAGCCATGCACACCGAAATGTGGCAAAATGCGTCAACTAAATCAAACGTCGAGACCCTTCGGCAACGCGGTTTTCATGTGCTCGAGCCTGCTTCGGGCCGCCTAACGGGGGAAGACAGCGGCGTCGGAAGACTGGTTGAACCCGAAGAAATAGTCTCCAGTGCCTTAGCGTTGGTCTCTCCACAAGATTTATCTGGTCAAAGCCTGTTGATTACCGCCGGAGGAACTTTAGAATCCATTGATCCGGTGCGATTTATCGGGAACCGCAGCTCAGGTAAGCAGGGTTTGGCAATTGCGCAAGCGGCCAAGTCGCGAGGTGCACGGGTAACCCTTATCGCCGCAAACATTACGGTTCCAAATGATCTTGTCGATGAAGTTATCTCGGTCGAATCGGCAGCAGAAATGCAGACCGAAGTGTTGACTCGGCTGGCACAGCATTCAGTGCTGGTCATGGCCGCAGCAGTTGCTGACTACCGGGTTGCAAACACCAGTGAGCACAAAATAAAACGAGCCGAAGTAGGTTCTGAAATCACTCTGAATCTGATTGCAAACCCAGACATTTTGGTTTCTGCCACCGAGAAAATTATTGAAGAACAGCTTGCCTGCAAAAGCGTTGGCTTTGCTGCGGAAACCGCAAATAACGACGATCATCTAGTTCGCATCGCCCAACAGAAACTGGTTCGCAAAAACTGTGACTTCCTGGTGGCCAATAATGTCAGCGGAGGAGCTGTTTTCGGGGCCGATGAGAATCGAGTGGTAATTCTCACCAAGAGTGGTCGAGCGATCGCCCGCGAAGGGTCGAAACTTGCCGTAGCAAACGGACTTTTAGACCTGATCGCAAGCGAAGTAGGGTAATCTAAAACTTCCGCCAGATACTCGTTTGGGGCTACAAACAAGGGAAAACCATGGCCAATTTGCGTCTATTCACTTCAGAATCTGTAACTGAAGGACATCCAGACAAGATCTGCGATCAGATAAGCGACACCATCCTCGATGCCATGCTTGAGCAAGATCGAAACTCCCGGGTTGCGGTCGAAACTATGGTCACCACAGGTTTAGTTCATCTTGCCGGAGAGGTGACAACCGAAGGCTATGTTGAGATACCTCAGCTGGTTCGTAAGAAAGTTTTGGCCATCGGATACAACTCGTCTGAGATTGGCTTCGATGGTGCTAGTTGCGGAGTTTCCATCTCCATCGGTCAGCAATCTCCAGACATTGCTCAGGGCGTAGACGTTGGTCTTGAAGCTCGACTCGATGCCTCCAATGACCGATTTGATGCACAAGGTGCCGGAGATCAGGGAATCATGTTTGGCTACGCCACCAATGAGACCAGCAACTACATGCCGATCGCAATCGACACGTCACACAAACTTGCTCAAAGACTCTCAGAGGTCAGAAAATCGGGTCAGTTAGCCTTTTTGCGGCCAGACGGCAAGACCCAGGTAACGGTCGGTTTTGAGGGGAATGTGCCCAAGACTATTGACACCGTGGTTCTATCCACCCAGCACAATCCAGGGGTTAGCCATGCTGAACTGGCCGAAAAAGTTCGCCAGGCTGTCATTGATCCGGTGATCTCGGAAACCGGCCTCGATTTGAGCAACACAAAGTTTCTAATTAATCCCACCGGAAAATTTGAGATCGGCGGACCGATGGGTGACGCTGGGCTAACCGGAAGAAAAATCATCGTTGACACCTACGGCGGCGCCGCCCGCCACGGTGGTGGAGCTTTCTCAGGAAAAGATCCGAGCAAAGTGGATCGGTCAGCAGCTTATGCGATGCGTTGGGTTGCTAAAAATGTTGTTGCCGCAGAGCTTGCTGACCGTGCTGAGGTTCAAATTGCCTATGCAATTGGTGTAGCGCGCCCGGTGGGTTTGTACGTCGAAACATTTGGAACTGAAAAAGTTGCAACAGAAAAAATTGTCGCTGCCATAAATAAGGCATTTGACCTCCGTCCAAGAGCCATCATTGAAGCACTAGATCTGCTTCGACCGATCTACAGTCAAACTGCGGCTTACGGACACTTTGGCCGAGAACTTCCAGATTTCACCTGGGAGCGTTGCGACCGAGTAGCTGCGCTCCAGGCCGCTCTGTAAGAAGGTGTTTGCCCAAGTTGTCATCGACAGCCCGATTTTGCAACTCGATCGGGTCTTTGACTACGAGCTGAGCAGCGAACTAGAAGACGCACCACTTGGCATCAGAGTTAGAGTTCCGTTTGGCAAACCCGGTCAGTTTCAAGATGGTTACCTAATTGGAAAATCAGAAACATCAGATTTCTCCGGCCAGCACGCAAAACTCAACGAGGTCATTTCGCTAGCACCGGTTCTTTCAGCTGAGATTTATCAGCTTTGTCGACTTATTGCTGATCGCCAAGTTGTTGCCATCGGCGACGTACTGAGACGAGCGATTCCCAATCGCTCGGTCCAAGTTGAAAAAAAGTGGCTTGAACAAAATAAAAGTTTGCCTACGTTTGAGAACTATCAAGTTGCCAAAATTCAAGATGGAGAGCGAACTACCTCGCTAACCTCTCCAATCTCACCCGGAACTACCTGGCTGCAACAGTTACTGAACCATGCAAAATCACAACTTGAATCGGGCAGTTCGATAATTGCGGTGCTGCCGGACTTTAGAGATCTAAATTTGCTTGAGCAAGCGTTAGGCCAGCAAGACTGGGTGAAGCAGTTTCGCACGCATCGAATTGGAGATGAGGCTAAACCATCTGCCAACTACCGCAACTTTCTCGAACTGTTCTCTACCGAACCAACTCTGGTTTTTGGTTCTCGTTCGGCTATTTATTCGCCGGTTTACAGCTTGGGAGAAATTTTCATCGTAGATGAGTCAAACCCGAGTCAGCGGGAGCAGGCCAGCCCCTACATAAGTTCCCGAGACGCCGCGCTGCTGAGGCAACAGGTTAGCGGCACTCGCGTACATCTGGCTTCAACGACCAGAAGCACCGATGTCCAAAGGTTTATCAACTTGGGATACTTCAAAGAAGAAGTCGTACCGGTAAAGATCCCCAAAATTTCGGTTAATGAATCCGAATCAAGAATTGACTCTCACACCTGGCAGCTTGCCAGAAAAGCGCTTTCTTCAGGTCCGGTTCTAATTCAGGTTTCTACTCGCGGTACCTCCCAAGTAAGTTTTTGCTCGAGTTGTTCAGCAAGGGCTTTGTGTGAGCGCTGCAATGGCCCACTCTGGGTCAATGAAAATGGTCATCAGCAGTGTCGCTGGTGCGCATCCTTGAACCTGGCCACAAAATGTCATGAGTGTGGTGGCAACAAGTTCAGGCAGATTGGAGCGGGCACTACTAGAACGCTGGCACAGTTCGGTCAACTCTTTCCCGGGGTGAAGTTGGTTGAGTCTACCCACGATCGTCCTGTCTCCTCGGTGCCCCAACTCAGCTCAATTGTGGTGGCTACGCCAGGTGCCATACCTCAAGCACCAAACGGATACGCTGCAGTGATAATCCTTGATGCCCCGAATCTAATCAACCGCGATTGGCTGCGCAGTCTTGAAACTGGAAACGATCTAATAGCAGAGTCAATTTCAAATTTGAACACGGATGGGTCAGCCATCATTGTCGGCCTCAGCGGGACTTACGCTCGTTTTCTTAGCGGATGGGATCAGGCAGGCATCGCTTCTTGGCAACTTAGCGAGCGCGCGGAACTTAGGTTTCCGCCGGTGGTCAGAATCTGCTCGCTTGAAGCGGAAGCCCCAATCATGGAGCAGCTCTTAGCCGGGGTGAAAGTAGCCCATCCAGAAATCGAGGCTCTCGGCCCCGTGTCCCGAAAGGTCAGAGACCAGCTTCAGGAGCGTGTTGTTTTGCGATTTAGTTATCGTGAGGGTTCAGCGCTTGCGAAAACATTGCGCGCGGAAACCGTCAAGTTATCTGCCGGTAGCCGGCAGAATAGTCGTGGTAGAAGCGTGCGAGCGATTCGCATCGCCATGGACGACGCGGAAGTACTTTAGTTTGAAATTTCTTTACGCCGGCACACCTGAAAGTTCGGCAACAACACTTCGAGAGTTAGTTGCAGCAGGCTACGAGTTTGACAGCGTCTTGACCCGAGAAGACGCACCTCTAGGACGCAAGCGCGTGTTGACACCGTCAGCGGTTGCACTAGCGGCGGCTGAACTAGGTATTAAGACGATCAAAGCCAACAGGTTGACCGATGAAGTGCGCCAGCAGCTAGCAGGCCGAAAACTAGATGCAGCCCTGGTGGTTGCCTACGGAGTGCTGTTCAAACAAGAAGACCTAGACCTGTTGCCCTCAGGCTGGTGGAACCTGCACTTTAGCCTGTTGCCCAAATATCGAGGCGCTGCACCAGTTCAACACGCCCTTTTGGCTGGAGAATCTGAAACCGGACTTACCCTCTTCAAAATTGACACCGGATTAGACACCGGAGATATTTTGGCCAGGCTGCCACTCAAATTTGAGCTGGGAGAAACAGCAGGTGAAGCTTTGCATCGCTTTTCCGTTATAGGCGCAACCCTGCTGGCCGAGAACATTCCTAAAATCGCGTCAGGAATCTTGAGACTCGAAAAGCAAAATGACGCTGAGGCAACTTTTGCACCAAAGATCAACAGGTCCCAAACTCAAGTCAATTGGCACCTAGATTCGGAACAGATTGAGCGGCAGGTCAGGGCATACAATCCAGAGCCCTTTGCATACAGCAGTTATGACGGAATTGGCCTTCAGGTTATATCGGCCCGTTCAGTGCAGCTTGGTTGGCAACCAGACAGTGGTGAAATCGGCTTGGTCAAAACTGTTGGCGGGAGAATAGTAGTGGGTTGCGGTAATCAAACATCGCTAGAGCTTTTGACCGTAAAGCCAGCAGGGAAGTCGTCAATGACCGCACAAGACTGGGTTCGTGGTTTAAAAGCTGAGGTGCGTTTTGAGGCCTAGACCCACGGCGCGATCAGTTGCCCTCGATTTGCTTGAAGCAGTCGAATTTGATGACGCCTACGCTAATTTGGTGCTACCAAAGCTGCTTCAAAGAGCAGAACTCCCGACCAGAGATGCGGCCCTTGCGCAAGAACTTGCGTTCGGCACTCTTCGGTGGCAGCTGTTTTATGATCGAGTGATTGAAGAGTGCGCTCGACGTTATTCGGATGAAATTGATCTTGAAGTTCTGCTGATTCTTCGGCTAGGTGTCCACCAGCTTTTGGCAACCCGCATTCCGCCGCACGCTGCACTCAGCGAAACGGTCGAATTAGCCAAGACTCGACTTAAACCCTCTGCGATCGGTTTTATTAATGGTGTGCTGCGACGCAGCTCTGAGCGCGACCGAGTTGAGTGGCTCGAAATTGTCTTGCGAGGTATCAGCGACCGCCATGAGCGCCTTGCCATCCAGTATTCGCATCCGATTTGGGTGGTGGCTGCACTAGAGCAGGCATTGGCACTCGATAACGCACAACATGAACTTGAAGACCTTTTGGCGGCAGACAATGTTCCGGCGAAGGTTTCAATGGTTGCTCTTCCTGGTTTCGCACCTGATACCTCAGAGCTGCAGCCGGGGTTGCATTCACCACTAGCTTTTTCTCTCGATGCCGGTGACCCGGGTCGATTTGAAAGTGTTCGACTGGGGCAAATCCGCGTTCAAGATGAGGGATCACAGTTGGCAGCGCTAGCACTAACCAGCGCTGAGCCAGTATCCGAAAATGAGCAGTGGCTAGATATGTGTGCCGGGCCTGGTGGAAAAGCAGCTCTGTTAGCAGCGGTTGCAGTGCAGTCGGGAGTAAGCCTTACCTGCAATGAAGTATCTGAGCATAGAACCAAGCTAGTTAGACAGGCGCTGAGGCCAATTCGGGGAAACATTTCAGTAAAAACGGGGGATGGGCGCAAAATTGGCGCTGCCGAACCAGAAAAATACGATCGAATCATGCTCGATGCGCCTTGCACCGGTCTTGGCGCCTTGAGGCGACGCCCAGAGGCTCGTTGGCGCAAGTCTGTGGGTGACCTGGGGGATCTAACCCGATTGCAAACTGAACTTATCGATTCAGCTTGGAAAGCTCTGAAACCAGGCGGAATTTTGGCCTACGTTACCTGTTCGCCTCATCCGGCCGAGACTGTAGGTCAGATCAATAGTTTGCTGAAACAGCAGCCAAAAGCAGAGCTGCTATCAGCACCCGAAGTATTAGTAAAATTCGCCAAAAACTTGGGCCTGAAAACCGATCGTAAAACGGCGCAGCTCTGGCCTCATCGAGACTTTACCGACGCCATGTTTATTTCGCTTATTAGAAAACCAATTGCCTAAGATTCGGCTATGGTGACAGCGTGATCAGAATCAATCCGAGCATCTTGTCTGCTGACTTTGTTAATTTTGAAGCAGACTTCAACAGCATTGCCGAAGCCGATTTCATCCATGTTGACGTAATGGATAACCACTTTGTGCCTAACCTGACTTTCGGGCTTCCGATGGTGCAGCGCATGAACGAGATCACCCCGAAACCGCTCGATGTTCACCTCATGATTACTGATGCAGACCGGTGGGCTCCCGGTTATGCCGAGGCAGGTGCGGCATCGGTAACTTTCCATCTAGAAGCCGCAGCTGAGCCATTTAAATTAGCCAAAAGACTTCGCGAAATCGGTGCCCGTTGCGGCATTGCGGTCAAACCAAGTACTCCCATCGACTCGCTGCTGGAGCATTTGAGCGAGTTCGACCAGTTGCTGATTATGACTGTCGAACCAGGGTTTGGAGGGCAGCAACTGATTGAAAGCACCCTAGATAAAGTGGCTCAGGCTCGGTCAAGAATTTCATCCGAGAGCGCCGACGTCTGGCTTCAGGTAGATGGCGGAGTAACCGAACAGAACATTGAACGGATTGCGGCGAGGGGAGCAGACACGTTTGTTGCCGGAAGTGCGGTGTTCGCCAACCCAAATCGAGGCGCACAAATTGCTGCTTTGCGAAGCGCAGCCGAAAAAGGGCATCGCCACCACTAACGGCCGCGTTGCCTGTTTTTACAGGTAACCTTGAATCATGACAACCTTCAACGAGCTTTTTGCTGCTATTTCCGAAAGAGCCGAACAACGTCCGGCCGGTTCAGAGACCACAAAATGGCTGGAGCTTGGGGTTCATTCGATTGGCAAGAAAATTGTCGAAGAGGCTGCAGAGGTTTGGATGGCGGCCGAATACGAAGGTAACGATCGATTGGCCGAAGAAATGTCTCAGTTGATCTATCACCTGATGGTCATGATGGCGGCCAAAGGCCTGACCCTTGCCGACCTTGAAAAGAATTTTTAGAGAGAAATATGCTTAGAGTAGCCGTTCCTAATAAGGGCATTTTGTCTGACACCGCAATTGTCATGCTGAAAGAAGCGGGTTACACCGTTAGACGTGACCCTAAAGATTTGCACGTCGTCGACACTCAGAACAACGTCGAATTTTTCTATCTGCGACCGAGAGACATTGCCACATACGTTGGCTCCGGTTCACTCGATGCCGGATTCACCGGCCTTGATCTTCTAAAAGACAGCCGCAGCCAAGCGCTATCTGTTGCAGATCTTGGTTTTGGTGGCTCGACCTTCAGGTTCGCCGGGCCAGTAGGAAAATTTTCAAACATCACTGAGCTCGCAGGCAAACGGGTAGCAACTGCCTACCCTCACCTGGTTGAAGACTTCCTGGCAGAGAAAAACATCAGCGCGAAACTGGTTCAACTTGATGGTGCAGTAGAAGTCGCAGTGCGCCTAGGTGTGGCAGACGCCGTGGCAGACGTTGTCTCTACCGGAAACACCCTGCGTCAGGCAGGACTTGAGATTTTCGGCCCGGTAATTCTGCAGAGCTCAGCACAGCTGATCATTTCGCCGAATACGAAAACCGAGCACGAGCAGTTGCTGCGCAGAATGCAGGGTGTTTTGGTTGCCCGCGAATATGTCATCTTCGATTACGACTGCCCAACCGAACTGGTTGAAGCCGCCTCGAAGATCACTCCCGGCATCGAGTCGCCTACAGTATCGCCGCTTCGCGATGAAGACTGGGTTGCGGTTAGAGCGCTGGTTAGAACCGACGAAACGAACCAAAAAATGGATGAGCTCTACGCCTTGGGCGCTCGAGCGATCTTGGTCAGTGCCATTCACGCAGCGAGAATCTAGTGTCGCTTGCGGTTCGAGTTATCCCTTGCCTCGACGTGGCAGAAGGGAGAGTTGTTAAGGGCGTCAATTTTCTGAACCTCAGAGACGCTGGTGATCCGATTGAACTTGCCCAGAGGTACTACGAGAACGGCGCCGATGAGCTAACTTTTCTTGATGTCAAAGCAACTGTAGACAACCGATCCACCATGTATTCGCTGGTTACCGCCTGCGCCGAACAGCTATTCATTCCGCTTACGGTGGGCGGTGGAATTCGCGAGGTTGAAGACGTTGCCAAGCTGCTGGCCGCCGGAGCAGACAAGGTTTCGGTTGGCTCTGCCGGCGTTGCGCGCGAGTCCCTCCTGTCTGAAATTTCCGAGAGATTTGGTAACCAGGTTTTGGTCATCTCACTTGATCTCAAACGCAGCGACCGCACACCCTCCGGATACGTTGTCACTACGCACGGTGGCAGAAATGAAACGGATCTCGATGCCTTTGAGTGGATCCAGCGCACGATTGAACTAGGTGCAGGCGAATTATTGATTAACTCGATCGATGCCGACGGTACCAGAGCCGGTTTTGACCTAGAAATGATCTCAGCGATTCGGCAGATTTCTACTGTTCCGCTGATTGCTTCTGGAGGAGCCGGTAAGGCCAGCGATTTCCCAAAGGCAGCACAGGCCGGTGCCGATGCGCTCCTGGCCGCGTCAATTTTCCACGAGGGAAGTGTGTCTATCGCCGAAGTGAAGGCAGAATTAAGATCCGCCGAAATCGAGACGAGATAACCATGGCACTTGATGAATCTATGATTGCTCAGCTCAAGTTTGATGCGTCTGGCTTGATTCCCGCGATTGTTCAGAGCGAAGACACCAAACGGGTGCTAATGATGGCCTGGATGAGCACTGAGTCCTTGCGGCTTTCAGTTGAGCGCGGCGAGACCGTATTTTTTAGTCGTTCGAGAAACGAGCTTTGGCACAAGGGTGCGACGAGTGGAAACACTCAGCGCATCGTCGCCATCGAAGCTGACTGCGACGGCGACACACTTTTGATCCGGGTTCATGAAAATGGGCCTGCCTGCCATACCGACGCCGAGTCTTGTTTTGATGTTTCTACAATCTACATAAATCGAGCAGAAGGGGAGAGCTAATGAAAACAGGGCTCAACTATCAGCTTGAAGATGCAATCAAACTGGCAAACGAGTACAACGTCATTCCTGTCATCCGAACGCTATTTAGCGGAAGTGAAACACCACTTTCTATCTACGAAAAACTTGCCAAAGACAAACCCGGAAGTTTTCTTCTAGAGTCTGCCGAGCAGGGCGTATGGGCACGTTTCAGCTTCGTCGGAGTAACAAACCGAGGTTTCCTAAGTGAATCTGCAGATGGACGTTTTGACTGGATTTCTGATCGGCCACCTTTTCCGGGGAAACAGCACATGCTTCCAGACACTGCGCTCGAGGCCATCGAGGCGATGACGCTCGCCTGGAATTCTCCAAAATCAGCCAACCTGCCACCGCTCACCTCTGGATTGGTAGGCCTAATCGGGTGGGATGCGATTCGACAAATCGAAAAGTTGGGTGCAGCGCCAAACCCCGATTTCAAATCACCCACCGTCGCGTTCGCGATGTTTCAAGATCTGGTAATCCTCGACCACTTCGAGGGCACATTACTTTTGGTTTCAAATTTGTTTATTGATGCCGAAACCGACGTGGCGCATGCTTACGGCGAGGCAATTAGACGACTAGAAACACTTGAATCGGGCATAAAGGAGACAACCCAAACACTGCTGGCCGATCTAGACACCTCAATCGCGGGTGATGTCGAGTATCGGGTTGAGAAGTCAGAGTTTTTTGATGCAATCGAACAGGCAAAACATTTTGTTCGAATTGGCGATGTTTTTCAGGTGGTAATTTCTCAACGATTCGACATCGAACTCAGTGCATCTGCTCTTGATGTTTATCGCGTACTCAGGGCTCTAAATCCCAGCCCCTACATGTATCTTTTGAATTTTGAAGATGAATCAGGGCCTTATGCTGTGGTTGGTTCATCACCAGAATCTTTGGTAGCAGTTCAAGATCGTCACGTAGTTACTCATCCAATTGCAGGTTCTCGCCCGCGAGGTAACACACCTGATCATGACCTCGAATTATCCGACTCGCTGCTGGAAGACCACAAAGAAAAAGCTGAACACCTAATGCTGGTAGATCTAGCCAGAAACGATCTGCTCAAGGTTTGCAAACCAGATTCGGTGTCGGTTTCGGAGTTTATGCAAATTCATCGCTATAGCCACGTGATGCATTTGGTTTCAACCGTCGAAGGTGAGCTTCGCGAGGATCAGACTGCGGTTGCGGCCTTCAAGGCGACTTTTCCTGCAGGTACGCTAAGCGGCGCACCGAAACCTCGCGCTTTAGAAATCATCGACCAACTAGAGGTGGCTAATCGAGGGCTTTACGGTGGCGTGGTTGGTTACTTTGACTTCACCGGCAATGCCGATCTTGCGATCGCAATTCGAACGGCATTTCTACGCGATGGCCGAGCTCACGTTCAGGCCGGTGCCGGGCTCGTACTCGACTCAGTCCCAGAATCCGAATACCAAGAGACCATCAGCAAAGCTTCTGCACCGCTTCGAGCGATTGCCGCAGCCAACCAAATGGTAAAGCGATGAGTAAATCGAGATATGTTTCCGCGTTGGCTCTGCTGATGCTGGTTACTGTTGCCTTTGCAAATTCATCTTGGTATCAATTCAGCATGGAGACCGAATCAGGGGTAACCCCGCTGGCTAGCTACAGCGGAGCCAGCTCCCAACCTACCCTCAATGCACTGATGTTGGTCATTGGATGCACCATTTTGGTGATTTCACTCTCCACCGGATCCGCCGCAAAGTGGCTGGCCGCCTTTGGATGCCTGCTAGGGCTTGCACCAGGTTGGTTGGCAATCCAGTCATATCTCAACGCCTCAACAATTCCGGCAGGATTGCAGGCTGAACTCGAGAGGTTAACTGGAATTGCGGCAAACCACAGCGAAAGCGGCGTATTTCAAGAGCTGACAATCTTTCCGCTGCTATACCTGGTCGCTGAGTTGGGGTTAGTTCTGCTCTTTGGTATCGGAGTGACCTCGAGCAAAAAATGGCCTAAACGAGTTAAGAGTTCGACACCTGAAGAGCCTGAATCGGATGACCCAATTTCAATTTGGGATTCACAGCGGAAACCGGCTAAATAATTTCTCGTCTACGGCCGATTATTGGGCAGACTACACCGATAGCGGGGGATAGAATTGTCCCGTACTTAGGAAGGTATTCAATGTCTCAGAACCCAAATGACCCAGGTCACGGCGATTCAGTAGCCTCATGGGCAACCGTAATCATCATCATGGTTGCATTTGCCATCGGAACTTTGGCCTTCTGGTTTGATCAAGCAGCGATCGTCTGGGCTTCAGCCGCTTTGGCTGTAGTCGGCCTATTTGTCGGCCTTGTGCTAAAGCGCGCCGGTTATGGCGTGAATGGCGCAAAATCTAAAAAGTAACCGTCATTTCTATGCTTGAGGCGCTGTACCAAGGCGCAATAGAAGATGCCGCTGTTCGTGAAGACTCTCTGCCAATTTCCCAACTTGAGGCACTTGCTCTAGCTGCACCCAAAGCAATAAATGCTCTAGAGGCGCTCGCACCTGCGGCACAGGTAAAGGTGCTGGCTGAGGTAAAACGAGCAAGCCCTTCTAAGGGCGACATGGCTGAGATTGCCAACCCTGCCGAGCTTGCCAAAATCTACGCAGAGCACGGTGCAAGCGCAATTAGCGTTTTGACCGAAGGTCGCCGCTTCAAAGGCTCACTAGCCGACTTTGACGCGGTGCGTTCTGCAGTATCGGTACCGTTACTTCGCAAAGATTTTCTAGCCAACGAATACCAACTACTGGAAGCTCGAGCTCACGGCGCCGACATCATTTTGCTAATCGTTGCAGGGCTTGAGCAGAAACGACTGATTCAGCTGAAAAAGTTCGCTGAAGAGCTTGGCATGACGGCATTCATCGAGACCCACTCCGAAGCAGAGCTCAGATTTGCTTCAGATACCGGGGCGAAACTAATCGGTGTTAACGCTCGTGACCTTTCTACCTTTGAGACCGACCGAGACCTATTTGCCAAACTTGTCGACCTGTTTCCTTCAGATGCCATTAGGGTTGCTGAATCAGCGGTGCGAACAGAAGCAGATGTAAAGCACTACCGCGAGGCAGGGGCAGATGTGGTCTTAGTGGGCGAAGCATTAGTCACAAATGATCCGGCTGCGATGCTCGGCAAATTTTTACAGTTCTAAATAATCAACGAGAGAAACCTAAAATAGGCGCATGTCAAAACTAAGCGAGCAAGTAGGGCCATATTTCGGCGAATTCGGCGGACGGTTCGTTCCAGAATCCTTGATCGCCGCCTTAGACCAGCTCGAAAGCGTTTACCAGCAAGCCAAAGCTGATCCGCTTTTTCAGCACGAACTAGCAGAACTACACCGCAGCTACACCGGGCGTCCTTCAATAATCACCGAAGCTAAGCGTTTTGCAGAGCACGCTGGCGATGTTCGGGTATTTCTCAAACGGGAAGATCTAAACCACACCGGGTCGCACAAAATCAACAACGTTCTCGGCCAAGCATTGCTGACCAAGAGAATGGGTAAAAAGCGAATTATTGCTGAAACCGGTGCCGGTCAACACGGCGTTGCTAGCGCCACAGCAGCAGCGCTCTTTGGGCTCGAATGCGTTGTATACATGGGCGAGGTAGATACCGAGCGCCAGGCGCTAAACGTAGCTCGCATGAAGCTACTCGGGGCAGAGGTTGTTCCGGTAAAAACTGGTAGCCGAACCCTAAAAGATGCGATCAACGAGGCTTTGCGAGACTGGGTAACTAACGTAGACACCACCCACTACCTACTCGGCACGGTAGCGGGCCCACACCCGTTTCCGACCATGGTTAGAGACTTCCACTCAGTGATAGGCACTGAGGCGAGAGCTCAGATGCTCGACGAATACGGCTTTTTACCGACAGCGTTGGCAGCCTGCGTCGGCGGAGGATCAAATGCGATTGGTCTGTTCCACGCTTTTCTCGACGACGCAGAGGTTGCCCTATACGGCTTTGAGGCAGCCGGAGACGGCGTCGACACGCCTCGTCACGCAGCCACGCTAAACCGAGGCCGTCCCGGAGTTTTACATGGAGCCAAGAGTTACATGCTTCAAGACGAAGACGGTCAGACCCTTGAGTCTCATTCGATTTCTGCCGGCCTAGACTACCCAGGTGTTGGCCCTGAACACTCTTGGCTAAAAGATCTCGGTCGAGCCAACTACTGGGGCATCACCGACGCAGAGGCTATGGATGCTCTTCGCCTATTGAGTCGCACCGAGGGAATTATCCCCGCAATTGAAACTTCCCACGCGCTTGCCGGAGTCTTAAAACTGGGGCAGAAACTGCCAGCAGGATCCTCAATTTTGGTGAACCTTTCTGGCCGCGGCGATAAAGACATGGAAACCGCAGGCAAGTACTTTGGGCTGTTGGGAGACCAGTGATGAGTAAGACTGCTGACCGATTGGCAATGAAAAAAGCACAGGGCAAGGGTGCCTTGATTGGCTATTTTCCCGCTGGCTACCCCAATGTCGAAGACTCAGTTGCAGCTGCCAAAGCAATGTGCAAAAACGGTGTTGATGTACTCGAACTGGGTGTTCCCTACAGCGACCCGGTCATGGATGGCCTGGTAATCCAGGAAGCCACCGAAGAGGCACTCGAAAACGGATTCAAACTGAGACAAGTTTTTGACTGCGTTCGAGCAATCACCAGCGAAGTTGACACCCCGGTTTTGGTTATGACCTACTGGAACCCCGTAATTAGCTACGGTGTCGAAAATTTTGCTCGCGATTTAAAAGCTGCCGGGGGAGCAGGCCTGATAACCCCAGATCTGATTCCTGATGAGGCAGCCGAGTGGCTGGAAGCGGCAGAAAAATATGACCTGGACCGGGTTTTTCTCGCTGCTCCTACCTCCACGCTCGAACGAACCAAATCGGCCGCAGACAAATCTCGAGGCTTCGTGTATGCCGTTTCGACCATGGGAATCACCGGTGCTCGCGATGAACTCTCTAATCTTGCCCAGAAAGTCGTGGGCAACATCAGGGCTGTTTCAGAGAGTCAGAACGCTGCCGTTGGAATTGGCATTTCTACACCGGCACAGGTAGATGATGTGAATAAATTTGCCGATGCGGCAATTGTTGGCTCTGCCTTTATCAAGGCATATAAAACCGGCGGGCTAGACGCACTGGTCGAGAAGACCCGTGAACTAGCTCAGAATCTAGGATAAAAAAATGTTCACCAGCATTCCATCGCCAGAAATCAGCTATTTCGAACTGGGCATGTTCCGAATTCACTTTTACGCACTGTTCATTTTGGCTGGCATAGTTGCTGCGATTTTGATCGCAGACCGCCGCCTGCAAAAACGCGGCGCTGAGTCAGGTGTCGCGGTTGACATCGCACTTTGGACTGTTCCGCTTGGCATCATCGGAGCAAGAATTTTTCATGTGCTTACCCATCCGGCAGACTATTTTTACGCGGGCGCTGACCTGCTTGCGGTCTTCTACATCTGGGAGGGCGGTATCGCCATCTACGGTGGTCTAATCGGTGGAGCTGTGGGTGCTTTCCTGGGAGCGAAGTTTGCCGGCATTCGGTTTTGGTCTTTTGCAGATGCGGTTGCACCCGGTCTACTGCTGGCTCAAGCAATTGGCCGCTGGGGAAATTACTTCAACCAAGAGCTCTACGGTCTACCTACCGATCTTCCTTGGGGTCTCGAAATCGACCCAATGAACAGCGCCTACCCGGAAGGCCTCCCATCCGGAGTGCTGTTTCACCCGACTTTCCTCTACGAATCCATCTGGAGCCTCGTCGGAGTAGCTCTGCTGCTGGTTGCCGACCGCAGGTTTGAACTTCGCTGGGGCAAACTTTTCGGCCTCTATTTGATTTACTACTCACTGGGCCGCATCTGGGTTGAATCGATCCGAATTGACCCCTCAGAAATCATCCTTGGGCTTAGAACCAACGTGTGGTCTGCACTATTCGGTATCGCGGTAGGAATCGCGATTATCTTGATTCAGAGTCGTCGCCACCCCGGCTTGGAAACATCGGTTTTGCTTCCAAAGAAAGAAAAAATCAAGGATGAAATCTATGCAAATGGGATAGACTCGGACAACGAGTCAAAGCCCTAACCAGGCGAGCGTTTTCGAGCCAAAAGCTCTATTTCAATTCTTTTTCGGGCCAATGTTGTCCCACCCTAATTTTTATTTGATTGGAGTGCGGCATGCCTGAAATGTCACCGTTCGAGCGATTCAACACTGCTCCTTCGGCCACTGGCCTGTACGACCCAGAGCGCGACAAAGACGCCTGTGGTCTTGCCATGGTGGCTACCCTCAGAGGTACCGCCGGCCACGACATTGTTGCAACCGCGCTAGACGCTCTACGTAATCTCGAGCACCGAGGTGCTGTCGGTTCAGACGCCGGAACCGGAGATGGAGCCGGAATTCTTTCGCAAATTCCAGATCGCTTCTTCCGCGAGGTCGTAAATTTCAAGCTTCCAGCTAAAGGTCGTTACGCTGCCGGTTTAGTGTTTATCGAAGCTGGCGAAGAGCAGAACGTTGAGGCTGGTTTTGCTGAACTTGCCAAGCAAGAGCGGCTGCAGGTAATTGGTTGGCGCGAAGTTCCTACCGACCCAAGCGTTTTGGGCGATTTGGCACGCGAGGCCATGCCGGTGATCAGACAGGTTTTCGTAAAACCGGTCGACGATGCCGAAGGTATCGAATTCGAGCGTCGAGCATTCCGCCTTCGCAAACGCAGTGAGCGCACCCTGGCGGCCTACCACCCTTCATTGTCTAGCCGCACCATCGTTTACAAGGGCATGGTTACCACCCTTCAGCTGGAGCCGTTTTACCCTGACCTGAGCGATGAGCGTTTTGAATCGACTCTGGCACTGGTTCACTCTCGATTCTCGACCAACACATTCCCGTCTTGGCCACTGGCTCATCCGTTCAGAATGATTGCCCACAACGGTGAAATCAACACCGTGAAGGGCAACCGCAATTGGATGCGTGCTCGCGAGGCGCAGCTTGAGTCAGAGCTGATTGGCGACATCAAACAGTTGACTCCAATCATCACTCCAGGAGCCTCAGACTCGGCTTCATTCGATGAGGTACTAGAGCTGCTCTACATGAGTGGTCGCTCGTTGCCACACGCCATCATGATGATGATCCCTGAGGCATGGGAAAAGCAAAGCGACATTGAGCCGAACCGCAGAAACTTCTACGAGTACCACTCAATGCTCATGGAGCCATGGGATGGCCCTGCGGCAGTAATTTTCACCGACGGCTCTCTGGTTGGTGCCACGCTTGACCGCAATGGTCTGCGTCCAGGACGTTATGTAGTGACCGAAGATGGTTTGGTGGTGCTCGCCTCAGAAATCGGCGTTGCTCAAATCGACCCAAGTCGAATTGTTCGCAAGGGCCGCCTGCAGCCCGGGCGCATGTTCTTGGCTGACACGGTTAATGGTCGACTAATTGACGACGACGAAATCAAGGCAGAAATTTCGGCACTTGAACCCTGGGGAGAGTGGCTTAACGGCAACCGAATCAACGTCAAAGACCTTCCTCAGCGTGAACACATTGCCCACACCGCTTCCTCAGTAAACCGCCGTCAGCGCACCTTTGGCTATACCGAAGAAGAATTGCGAATTCTGTTGGCTCCAATGGCAAAAACTGGGGCAGAACCTCTTGGCGCAATGGGTTCAGACACTCCAATTGCTGCTATCTCAGACCGCCCAAGGGTCCTTTTCGACTACTTCGTTCAGCAGTTTGCCCAGGTAACTAACCCACCGCTTGACTCGATCCGAGAAGAGGTTGTCACCTCGCTGTCAACCGGAATTGGCCCAGAGCGAAACCTGTTAGCGGCGACTCCGGAGCACGCCCAGCAGGTAATTCTGAACTTCCCAGTTCTAGACAACGACGATCTCTCCAAGATCAAGCACATTGACGAGCTGCCTGGCGCTGGCAAAGCATTCGTAGTTCGCGGTCTTTATCGGGTCGACTCTGGTGCTGATGGTCTAGCCGCCCGCATCCGTGAAATTTTTGACGAAGTCACGGCGGCAATCAACGATGGTGCCACCTACCTGGTGATTTCAGACCGAGACAGCAACAGCGAGCTGGCCCCAATTCCTTCGCTACTGCTCACTTCAGCCGTACACCACCACCTAATTCGCGAGGGTTTGCGCACCCGAGTTGGCTTAGTCGTAGAGGCTGGCGATGTTCGAGAGGTTCACCACGTTGCGGCGCTAATCGGCTACGGTGCGGCCGCAATTAACCCATACCTGGCCATGGAATCTGTCGAGCAGATGGTCAAATCTGGCCAAATTGTGGGTGTAGACGTAGAGCACGCCGTGAAAAACCTGATCAAAGGATTGGGTAAGGGTGTTCTCAAGATCATGTCAAAGATGGGTATTTCTACCGTCTCGTCATATTCAGGTGCTCAGTGTTTCGAAGCAATTGGTCTCAGCCAAGAGTTTGTCGACACCTACTTCACTGGAACTACCAGCCAACTCGGTGGCATTGGTATCGAAGTAATTCATCAAGAAAACGCAGCACGTCACGCCAGTGCTTACCCTGCCGACAAAGCAGTGAACGCACACAAGGCACTAGAGGTGGGTGGCGAGTACCAGTGGCGCCGTGAGGGCCCAGCCCACCTATTTAACCCAGAAACCGTTTTCAAGCTTCAGCACTCAACCAGAGAGAAGCGCTACGACATTTTCCGCGAGTACACCAAACTCGTTGATGATCAGGCTGAGCGTCTAATGACTCTTCGCGGGTTATTCACCCTTCGTGAAGGCGTACGCCCAGCAGTTTCAATCGACGAGGTCGAGCCAATCTCAGCGATTCTGAAGCGCTTCTCAACCGGAGCGATGAGCTACGGTTCTATCTCGCCAGAGGCTCACGAGACCCTTGCTATTGCCATGAACGCCATCGGCGGAAAGTCAAACACCGGCGAAGGCGGGGAAGACGTTGAGCGTTTACTTGACCCTAAGCGTCGCTCTGCGATTAAGCAGGTTGCTTCTGGCCGTTTCGGCGTTACCTCGATGTACCTAACTCACGCCGACGACATCCAAATCAAAATGGCTCAGGGCGCGAAGCCTGGTGAAGGTGGTCAGCTTCCACCAAACAAGGTCTACCCATGGATCGCGAAAACCAGACACTCAACTGCTGGTGTTGGCTTGATTTCTCCGCCGCCGCACCACGACATCTATTCAATCGAAGACCTTAAGCAGCTAATTTTTGATGTGAAGCGCGCCAACCGTTCAGCACGCGTTCACGTCAAGCTTGTTTCGCAAGTCGGTATCGGTACCGTGGCCGCAGGTGTTGCCAAAGCCAAGGCAGATGTGATTTTGGTTTCGGGCCACGACGGCGGTACCGGAGCCAGCCCACTGAACTCATTGAAGCACGCTGGAACCCCCTGGGAGCTAGGTCTCGCTGAAGCTCAGCAGACTCTTCTCCTCAACGGGCTTCGCGACCGTGTTTCAGTTCAGGTAGACGGCCAGATGAAAACTGGTCGAGACGTCGTAATTGCAGCACTTTTGGGTGCTGAAGAGTTCGGTTTTGCTACCGCTCCGCTGGTGGTAGAAGGCTGCATTCTGATGCGCGTCTGCCACCTCGACACCTGCCCAGTTGGTGTTGCAACCCAAAACCCAACCCTACGAAGCCGCTTCACTGGAAAACCAGAATTCGTAATCAACTTCTTCGAATTCTTGGCTCAAGAGGTTCGCGAGTACCTGGCGGCGCTAGGTTTCCGCAGTCTTGACGAGGCCATCGGGCATGTAGAACTACTCGATGTAAACCGAGCGATTGCTCACTGGAAGGCAGACGGGCTCGACTTGACCCCAATCTTGTCGATGCCGCACCTTCCTGCTGAAGCATCACGCCGTAAGTCAACTTCTCAAGACCACGAGCTAGAGAAGCACTTTGACCACAAACTGATAGCTGCGGCAGAGGCTGCCCTTGAACGCGGCGAAAACGTTGAAATCACGCTTGACATCACCAACGTTGACCAAGCGGTCGGAACCATGCTCGGTAATGAACTGACCAAGCGCTACGGTGCAGACGGCCTAGTCGAGGGCGCCATCACAGTGAATCTGCATGGTTCTGCGGGTCAGTCCTTCGGCGCCTTTGTTCCGAAAGGAATCAAACTGGTTCTTGAAGGTGATTCAAACGACTATGTGGGCAAGGGCCTCTCAGGTGGAACCATCGTGGTTCGCCCACACCGCTCTAGCGTTTTTGCAGCCGAACAAAACATCATTGCTGGAAACGTCAATGGATACGGTGCGACCAGCGGCAAGATGTTCCTGCGCGGCATCGTCGGCGAACGCTTCCTAGTTCGAAACTCAGGCGTAACTGCAGTAGCCGAGGGATGCGGTGACCACGCCCTTGAATACATGACCGGAGGAGTCGCTGTCATCCTGGGACGCACCGGAAGAAACCTAGGTGCAGGCATGTCGGGTGGAGTCGCCTATGTCTACAAACTTCGCGCCGATCGAGTCAACCCGGATGCACTGAGCGCCGGTGAGTTGCAGCTGGGTGAACTTGACGCACTCGACCGTGATCGACTTCGTGAGCTGCTTCAGGCCCACGTTGCTGAAACCGAATCAAATTTGGCAAAGCAGTTGCTTGCAAACTTCGACTCAGAGGTTGCAAACTTCACTCGCGTTCTGCCTCGTGATTTTGCCAACGTCGTGGCAATTCGTGAGCGAGCTCTAACCAATGGTGTAGATCCAGATAGCGACGAAATCTGGAAGCAGATTCTGGAGGTCACCAATGGCTGATCCAAGAGGGTTTCTCAAGACCACAACTCGTGAAACAGCAGCCAGAAGGCCGGTCCCAGTTCGAATTCTCGACTGGAAAGAGGTTTATGAAAAGCGCGATTCGGCTGTGGTCGCCCGTCAGGCCTCTCGCTGCATGGATTGCGGTGTACCGTTTTGTCACCAGGGATGCCCACTCGGCAACCTGATTCCAGAGTGGAATGACCTAACCTGGCGTAACGATGGAAAATCAGCCATTGAGCGCCTGCACGCAACCAACAACTTCCCTGAATTTACCGGGCGCCTATGCCCAGCGCCTTGTGAAAGCGCATGCGTGCTCGGCATCAATCAGCCTGCCGTCACCATCAAGGAAATCGAAGTTTCGATTATCGACAACGCTTTTGAAAGCGGATGGGTTACTCCGATAGTTCCTGAGCGTCTAACTGGTAAAACAGTCGCAGTAGTTGGCTCTGGCCCTGCTGGTTTGGCTGCTGCTCAGCAGCTTACTCGAGCTGGTCACACAGTTGCCGTTTTCGAACGCGATGCTGAAATTGGCGGTCTACTTCGCTACGGCATTCCAGACTTCAAAATGGAAAAACACCACATCGACCGTCGAATTGCCCAAATGGAAGCCGAGGGAACCCGATTCCGACCTGGCGTAAACATCGGTGTCGACATTACCTGGGAAGAATTGCGTTCGCGCTACGACGCTGTACTTATCGCCACCGGAGCAACCAAGCCACGTGATTTGAAGGTTCCTGGGCGAGAACTCTCAGGCATTCACTTCGCCATGGAATATCTGGTTCAAGCCAACGACGTGGTTGCTGGCAACGCAGTTGAAAACCAAATTTTGGCCGGCGGCAAGAACGTCATCATTCTCGGCGGTGGCGACACCGGTGCAGACTGTCTGGGCACCGCAACACGTCAGGGTGCAATTTCTGTAACCACTTTGGCCATCGGAAAGCAGCCGCCTGCTGAGCGCGCTGCCAACCAGCCTTGGCCGACTTTCCCGACGCTGTTTGAAGTTGCGTCTGCTCACGAAGAATTTGGTGAGCGCAAGTACCTTGCCTCAACCGTTGAATTTGTTGGCGAAAACGGACAGGTTACCGGTGTCAAGGTTGCCGAGACCGAATTTGTCGACGGAAAGCGTGTTCCAAAGGCAGGCACCGAGCAAATTCTTCCGGCCGATCTTGTGCTTTTGGCACTCGGATTCACCGGAGTCGAAGGCGAAACAGCTGCCGAGCAGTCTGCGATCTCTCTGGATGACCGCGGCAATGTTGCTCGCGACGCAAAGTGGGCTACCAATGCAGATGGCGTCTTTGTGGCCGGCGATGCCGGTCGTGGCCAGAGCCTTATCGTATGGGCTATCGCCGAGGGGCGAGCTGCTGCGGCTGCCATTGACGAATACCTAGAGGGCAGCACGCTGCTACCTTCACCGGTGAAACCAACCGATAAACCAATTTCGATTAGCTACTAATCAACGGAAAGAGAAAAATGAGACGCGCAAAGATTGTTGCCACACTTGGTCCGGCAACTTCAAGCTATGAGCAAATTCGCGCAATTATCGAGGCGGGTGTCGACGTAGCCCGCATGAACCTCAGCCACGGCAGCTACGAAGTTCACGAAGAGATCTACCGCACCGTGCGCAAGGCCGCTGCAGATGCAGGAAAGTCAGTCGGAGTTTTTGTTGACCTGCAGGGTCCAAAAATCAGACTTGGCCGGTTTGCCGACGGGCCAGTAATGCTTGAAAAAGGCGCAACATTCAAAATTACAACTGAAGAGATTCAGGGTGATGTCAACATTTGTGGCACCACCTTCAAAGGTTTACCTGGAGACGTAAAGCCCGGCGACCTACTGCTGATTGACGATGGAAAAGTTACCCTTCGCGCCACCGAGGTAACCGAAACCACCGTCACTACTGTGGTCGAGGTCCCAGGTCCGGTCTCAAACAACAAGGGAATCAACCTTCCGGGCGTTGCAGTGAACGTTCCTGCGCTTTCAGAAAAAGACGAAGATGACCTTCGCTGGGGTATTCGTTTGGGTGTAGACATGATTGCGTTGTCATTTGTGAGAAACGCGTCAGACATCGTGCGAGTTCACGAAATCATGAACGAAGAGGGCAAGTACCTTCCGGTAATTGCAAAGATTGAAAAGCCACAGGCAGTAGCAGCCCTTGAAGAAATCATTGATGCATTTGACGGAATCATGGTCGCTCGAGGCGACCTCGGTGTAGAACTTCCACTAGAGCAGGTGCCGCTGGTTCAAAAGCGTGCAGTTGAACTTTCTCGACGCTGGGCTAAGCCGGTTATCGTGGCGACTCAAATGCTAGAAACCATGATCGAGAATTCAAGGCCGACTCGCGCTGAGGCATCTGACGTTGCCAACGCAATTCTTGACGGCGCCGATGCAGTAATGCTTTCGGGGGAGACCTCGGTTGGAAAGTGGCCGGTTGAGACGGTCGAAGTAATGGCTCGAATTATTGAATCGACTGAAGAAAATGGCCTAGATCGAATTCCGGCCCTGGGCACACGCCCGCACACCCACTCTGGTGCGGTTTCGCTAGCTGCCGTTGAAATTGCAGAGCTCCTTGGCTCAAAGTATGTCTGTGTCTTTACCGAGTCTGGAGACTCGCTTCGCCGCGTTTCTAGACTGCGTTCATCGGTCCCGGTGCTGGCATTCACACCTTCCGAAACGGTTCGCAATCGTATGGCACTGGTTTGGGGTGCCAAAACCTTCCTGGTCAGCACCGTCAAGCACACTGATGAGATGATGCACCAGGTAGACGACATTCTGCTCTCCGAAGGTTTGGCCAAGGTCGGCGAAGAAGTTGTGGTTGTCGCAGGAACTCCGCCTGGCATTCCAGGTTCGACCAACTCACTGCGTGTTCACCGCGTTGGCGATGCTGTAAACCAGGTTGCCGAGGGTTATAAGATCTAGCTAAACCAAAAAAGGGACCCGACTGGGTCCCTTTTTTTAATGGTGCCGAAGGCGGGACTTGAACCCGCACTCCTTTCGGAAAAGCATTTTGAGTGCTCCGCGTCTGCCATTTCGCCACTTCGGCCGGCAGATGACATTCTACTTCATCGAACAGGTAATTTTTTACTCTGGCTAATCTGAACCCGCGGTAAAGTAATCGCATGTCTGATTCCACCACCCTGCGTCGCGTGATTGTTGCCGAAGACGAATCTCTGATTCGACTAGACATTGTTGAGACGCTGCGAGAAAACGGCTTTGAGGTGGTTGCCGAGGCGGCCGACGGCGAGCAGGCGGTTGCCCTGGTGCGTGAACACAAGCCCGACCTTTTGGTAATGGACATCAAAATGCCAAACCTCGACGGCATTTCTGCGGCAGAACAGCTCAAGGACGACGCAGTACCGATTGTGCTGCTGACCGCATTTAGTCAAAAAGAACTGGTTGAGCGTGCGAGCGAGGCCGGGGCCATGGCCTACGTGGTTAAGCCCTTCACTCCGAACGATCTGCTACCCGCTATCGAGATTGCGCTCAGCCGATTTGCTCAATTTACCGCCTTGGAAAACGAAATCGCAGATCTATCCGAGCGTCTCGAAACTCGTAAATTGGTTGATCGCGCTAAGGGTCTTCTTACCGAAAAAATGAATCTGACCGAGCCAGAGGCGTTCCGCTGGATTCAAAAAGCGTCAATGGATCGAAGGCTAACCATGGCTGAAGTTGCCAAAACTGTTATTGAGCAGCTTTCGCCTTCAAAAAGTTAGTAATTCTCACGGTCGAGAGTCTGCGGCCAGCTTCATCTTCAATCACAATTTCGTGGGTAGCCAAAGTTTTACCGAGTGAAATCGCGGTACAGGTGGCGGTCACGTAACCCTCTGTCGCAGCGCGTGAATGTGAAGCGTTAACTTCTATACCCATCGCCACTTTGTCAGGATGCGCCCAAACATTAGCGGCAAAGCTACCCAGTGATTCACCAATAACCACGTGAGCACCGCCGTGCAGAACACCAAGTGGCTGAGTGTTCCCTTGAACCGGCATTCGAGCGACAGCGCGTTCGGCTGAAAGTTCAAGCAGTTCAATACCCATTTTTTCGGCAAGGTCGCCCAATCCTCGCAGTTGCATTAGCTCAGCTGCAGCAGGGCTCAGTTTTGGTTGGTTCAAGGCTCCTCCGAAACGATTTAGGGCAAGTAGGCTGGTGTGCATGACGCTCTCCGAAAAGCCTACCCTTCTACTTATCGACGGACACTCATTGGCTTTTCGAGCTTTTTATGCGCTCAACCCAGACAGTTTCAAGACCTCTGACGGGCAACATACCAATGCCGTTCACGGGTTCATCTCAATGATGCTTAACATCTTGCAGGCGGAAAAACCAACCCACCTCGCTGTCGCATTCGACCTGTCTAGAAGTTCATTCCGCACCGAGGTCTATCCCGAATACAAGGGTACGCGCGGTGAAACACCACCGGAGTTCATTGGTCAGACTGAATTGCTGCAAGAGGCCCTGGCAGCCATGAACATTGTGACCTTGACCCGCGAAAATTACGAAGCAGACGACATTATTGCTTCGCTTGCTGACCAACATGCGGATCGCGGCTTTCAGGTCTACGTAGTCTCTGGGGACCGGGATACTTTTCAGCTGATTCGCGAAAACACCACAATTCTTTACCCGGTCAAAGGGGTCCTCAATTTAGCGCGCATGGACGATGCCGCGGTTTATGAAAAATACGGCGTTCATGCCAAACAGTACCCAGACCTCGCAGCGCTCGTCGGTGAAACCTCTGACAACCTAATTGGTGTCCCAGGGGTTGGTCCAAAAACAGCTGCAAAGTGGTTGCAGCAGTATGGTTCACTCGAGAAAATCCTGGAAAATGCGGATGAAATAGGCGGTAAGGTCGGAGAATCACTGCGTGAATTCAAAGCAAATGCAATCCGTAATCGAGAGTTGAATCACCTTATTCGTGATCTAGATCTTCCGGTAAGTGATGATGATTTGAAACTCGGCGGCGTAGATGAGACAACAGTTCGTGCTGCCTTTGCCAAACTGCAGTTTCGCAGCCTCACCGAGCGAGTTCTTAAGTTACGTGGGCTAATTGGTGGCACCTCAACAAACACCGCCGCCAGCGACTCAGCTCCAATTGAAGTGGTCGCCAGTGCGGCCGACATCCTCGATGCAGTAGCCAGTGCGACCCCGTCAGAAATTCCAGTCAGCAGCAGCGCTACCGAAGCAGAGGCGCTGGAGTGGCTGACCAAACAGCACGGTACCGTTGGCCTAGCGGCTACCCAAAACTTCAGTGGTGCACTCACTTTTGGCTTGGCGACAGATTCTGAACGATTGGTTTTCACGACTGAAAACCCAGCGCCAGAATTACTCGCTTGGCTGGCTGACGAATCAAACAAAAAGGCAGTTTTTGGGGGTAAAGAGCTACTCAAGCTCTTCAAAAAACTCAATTTACCCCTGGCCGGTGCCGACTTTGATGCCTTACTCATGGCCTATTTAGACAACCCGGTTCGTCGCGATTACCTAATTGATTCACTGACCGAAGAGTACCTGGGCTTCGCAATTGAGCGAGGCGATCCAGATCTGCTGATCTCTGACTCGACCGCAGACTCCAGTCTCGACGCCTGGCAAGCGCTTCAGCTCTGCGAAGTGCTGCATCGTAAAATTAGCGAAGCCAACATGGTCAGCACCTACTCAGAGATTGAGTTACCAACCAATGATGCACTGGCTCAGATGGAACACATCGGAGTTGCGCTAAACCGAGACAAACTTGAGGCACTCTACTCGAGACTGAGCACCGAGGTGGCAGAGATCGCCAAGGCGGCCTACGCCATCATCGGCAAAGAAATCAATCTGGCATCGCCAAAGCAGCTGCAAACCGTAATCTTTGACGACCTCGGCATGACCGGGACAAAACAGTTGAAAACCGGATTTAGCACCAACGCTGCAGCGCTGAACGAACTTTTCGAACAGACTGGTCATCCATTTTTAGAGAAATTGCTTGAGCACCGCGAGGTCAGCAAAATTCGCCAAATTGTAGAAATCGTTCTCAAAGCTATTTCCTCGGATGGCCGGATTCACACCAACTACGTTCAAACCGGAACTTCAACGGGTCGACTTTCTTCAGAGGCTCCGAATTTGCAAAACATCCCGATCAAATCTGAACGAGGTCGTGAGATTCGAGATGCTTTTGTGGTCTCAGAAGGGTTTGAGACCCTGCTAACCGCCGACTACTCGCAAATCGAAATGCGGATTATGGCTCACCTGAGTGAAGACGAAGGAATCATTGAAGCATTCAACACTGGTGAAGATCTGCACCGCTATGTTGGCGCGCGCATTTTCGGAGTTAAGCCGGAGGATGTCACTTCGGCCATGCGCTCAAAAGTCAAAGCTATGAGCTACGGTTTGGTCTACGGCTTGAGTGAATACGGTCTAGCAAAACAGCTGCGCATTCCTAACACCGAGGCAAAACAACTCATGGCAGATTACTTCTCGAGATTCGGGGGAGTACGCCGCTACCTGGCAACCGTAGTGGACGAGGCCAAAACCGAGGGTTTCACAGTTACCAGTTTTGGTCGGCGCCGACCATTTGATGACCTCAACAGCAAAATTTTCCAGGTTCGTGAAAACGCTCGTCGAGCAGCTCTGAACGCACCAATTCAAGGCACCGCGGCAGACATTATGAAACTCGCCATGAACCGCGTTCACGAGCAACTGATTGCTCAAAACTTCAAATCTCGAATGCTGCTCCAAGTACACGACGAGCTGGTTTTTGAGGTTGCGCCGGGTGAGCTAGATCGACTTCGGAATCTGGCAACCGAGATCATGGAAAATGTGGTCAAGCTTAGAGTTCCGCTCGAGGTGCAAATTGGCATCGGACAAACCTGGGATGAAGCCGGTCACTAACCGCATATTCCTCTGAATTAACTAGCCTCAAGCACTGAAACCGACTAGGCTTGAGGGGCGTGTTTTTTGCGCAAAATCATATCCATTGCCCCGGGTTTTTCACGACCTAGGGCCCGAGTAATGTCCGTTAAGAGTACAAATAAATATGACCACCAAATCAACCAAGCAGATTGCTGTAAATGACATCGGCACTGCTGAAGACTTTTTGGCTGCAGTAGAAGCAACCCTAAAGTTCTTCAACGACGGCGACCTAATTTCAGGAACCGTAGTAAAAATTGACCGCGACGAAGTTCTACTAGATGTCGGGTACAAGACTGAAGGTGTAATCCCTTCTCGTGAACTTTCAATTCGTCACGACGCAGATCCATCAGAGATCGTAAATGTTGGCGACTCAGTCGAGGCTCTGGTTCTTCAGAAAGAAGACAAAGAGGGACGACTAATCCTTTCAAAGAAGCGTGCACAGTACGAGCGCGCATGGGGCGACGTCGAGAAGGTCAAAGAGGCCGATGGCACCGTTACCGGTGTGGTTATCGAGGTTGTCAAGGGTGGTCTAATCGTTGACATTGGTCTTCGCGGCTTCCTTCCTGCATCTCTAATCGAGCTTCGTCGCGTTCGCGACCTTGGCCCATACCTAGGCCAGAAAGTCGAAGCCAAGATTCTTGAGCTAGACAAGAACCGTAACAACGTGGTTCTTTCTCGCCGAGCACTTCTAGAAGAGAGCCAGTCAGCTTCTCGCAGCACCTTCCTAGCCGACCTAGCCAAGGGCCAGATCCGCACCGGTGTTGTTTCTTCGATCGTAAACTTCGGTGCGTTCATCGACCTGGGTGGCGTAGACGGTCTAGTTCACGTTTCAGAGCTCTCATGGAAGCACATCGAGCACGCATCTGAGGTTGTTGAAATCGGCCAGGAAGTAACCGTCGAGGTTCTAGAGGTTGACCAAGACCGCGAGCGTGTATCGCTGTCGCTAAAGGCCACCCAGGAAGACCCATGGCAGGTATTCGCCCGCACCCACGCAATCGGTCAGTACGCTCCGGGCAAGGTAACCAAGCTGGTTCCGTTTGGCGCATTCGTTCGAGTTGCCGATGGCATCGAGGGTCTGGTTCACATCTCAGAGCTATCGTCAAAGCACATTGAGCTTGCCGAACAGGTTGTTTCTGTAAACCAAGACGTTTTTGTCAAGGTAATCGACATCGACCTAGAGCGTCGCCGCATCTCGCTTTCGCTGAAGCAGGCTAACGAAGAGGTCGACCCAGAGGGCACCGACTTCAACCCAGCCCTTTACGGTATGGCTGCTGACTACGACGAAAACGGTCAGTACAAGTACCCAGAAGGCTTTGACGCAAAGACCAACGAGTGGAAGCCAGGCTTCGAAGAGGCTCGCGCCAAGTGGGAGAAAGAGTACGCCGAGGCTCACGCTCGCTGGGAAGAGCACAAGAAGCAGGTCAAGGCAGCAAACGAGCTTGCCGCAAGCCTTCCTGATGCACCAGCTCAAGAGCCAACCGCTTCAAGCAGCAGCTCTAACTACTCAAGCGAGAGCACCTCAGAGGGCACCCTAGCCGCCGATGAGTCGCTTGCAGCACTTCGCGACAAGCTGAAGAGCGCTGAGTAATTTAGTTACTAAAAGCATTGAGGGCCATCCATTCGGGTGGCCCTCAATGCTTTAACACCTCGGCTTCGCGCCTAGGCTATAACCATGTTTCTAATCGGCCTCACCGGTGGTATCGCAGCTGGCAAATCAACTGTTGCCGAGCTTTGGGAGAGCCTTGGTGCTATTCACATCGATGCAGACATACTTGCCAGGGATGCGGTTGCGCCCGGAAGCCCTGCCCTTGATGAAATAGCTGCAAGGTTTGGCGCCGATTTAATCAAAAAGGATGGCTCGCTCGACCGAACCAAAACCGCCGAACTCATTTTTTCGGATGCCTCAGTACGATCTGAGCTAGAGGCAATTATTCACCCTCGAGTGCGCGAGCTGATGATCAAAAAAATGGCCAGCCTGCCCAAGAATTCGATTGTGGTTTACAACGTGCCGTTGCTGGCTGAAGCAGCCAGCGAACTTCCATTCAACCGGGTGGTCACCGTTGAGGCCCCGGTTGAAAAACAGGTAGAGCGAATGGTTACCTACCGAGGAATGAGTGAAACCGATGCTAAAGCAAGAATTCAAGCTCAAGCTTCACCAGCTCAACGTGCAGCGCATGCCGACTACATTTTGAACTCGAACCAAGATTTAGCATTGCTACTGAGAGATGCCCGGGAGTTGTGGCAAAAACTTGCCGCAGAAGCTCAGGAATCATTCCCCAACGCGAACGCTTAGAACTTACTAAATGGAAACTAACCGCGCCGTTGCGCCCTTCAAAGTCGTCAGCGAGTACCGGCCCTCAGGTGATCAGCCGCAGGCCATTGAGCAGCTTGCCCGGCACATCAACAACGGCGAAAAAGACGTTGTCTTACTTGGTGCAACCGGTACCGGAAAATCGGCCACTACCGCCTGGCTAATTGAGGCTGTTCAGCGCCCAACTCTGGTGCTGGCACACAATAAAACCCTCGCTGCCCAGCTGGTCAATGAATTTCGCGAACTACTTCCCAACAACGCAGTGGAATATTTCGTGAGTTACTACGACTATTACCAGCCCGAAGCATACGTGCCACAAACTGACACCTTCATCGAAAAAGACGCCACAATCAATGAAGAAGTTGAGCGCCTACGTTACTCCGCGACCACTAGTTTGCTCTCGAGACGAGACGTAGTTGTGGTGAGCACCGTTTCTTGTATCTACGGTCTCGGAGCGCCCGAAGAGTACCTGGCCAACCGAGTATCCCTGATGTTGGGGCAAAACATCGATCGGGATGAGTTGATCCGCAAGTTTGTCGAAATGCAATACAGCCGCAACGATTACGAGTTTTCTCGCGGAACTTTTCGAGTCAAGGGCGACACCATCGAGATCATTCCGGTGAACGAGGAAATGGCGATTCGCATCGAGTTTTTTGGTGACGAAATCGAAGGTTTGTTTTCGCTGCACCCGCTAACCGGCGAAATTTTGAAAACTGAAAGCGCAATTTCAATCTTCCCCGCAAATATTTACGTCTCTGGTCCAGAGCGTATGGGGCGAGCAATAGAGCAGATCGAAGATGAATTAGCCAGTCGACTTCGCGAACTCGAGGGTTCCGGCAAATTACTTGAGGCACAGCGACTTCGTATGCGCACAAATTTTGACCTGGAGATGATTCGAGAACTTGGATTCTGCTCCGGCATCGAAAACTACTCTCGACACATAGACGGCCGCGAACCGGGCAGCGCCCCGAGCTGCCTGCTTGATTACTTCCCGGAAGATTTCCTTACCGTAATAGACGAGTCCCATGTGACCGTACCTCAAATTGGTGCGATGTATGAGGGCGATGCGAGCCGCAAGCGAACCCTGGTCGAGCACGGCTTCAGGCTGCCTTCGGCGCTGGATAACCGCCCCCTCAAGTGGCCTGAGTTTCTAGATCGAGTGGGTCAAACGGTGTACCTTTCGGCGACGCCGGGTAAGTATGAAATGAACCTGGGTGCACCAATTGTTGAGCAGATTATTCGCCCAACGGGATTGGTTGACCCACAGCTGGTTGTCAAACCAACCAAGGGTCAAATAGATGATTTGCTAGAAGAAATCAGGCTGCGAACCGAGCGCGATGAACGAGTTCTGGTCACCACGCTCACCAAGAAAATGGCCGAAGAGCTCACTGATTACTTCACTGAGGCTGGGGTGAGAGTGCGCTACCTGCATTCCGACGTCGACACTCTGCGACGGGTCGAATTGCTTCGCGAACTGCGGCAGGGCGTATTTGACGTCCTGGTTGGCATTAACCTGCTGCGCGAGGGTCTTGACCTTCCCGAGGTTTCCCTGGTCGCAATTCTCGATGCAGACAAAGAGGGCTTCCTGAGGTCAGCAACCTCTCTAATTCAAACCATCGGGCGCGCTGCCAGAAACGTCAACGGTGAAGTGCACATGTATGCAGACAACATCACCGATTCAATGCGAGCAGCAATCGATGAAACTACCCGTCGGCGAGAAAAACAGGTTGCCTACAATCTGGCAAACGGAATTAACCCACAGCCTCTGCGTAAAAAAATCGCCGACATCACAGATCAGATTTTGCGCGAAGAGGCCGACACCGCTGAATTGCTTGAAAAAGCCAAAAAGCGGGATGGTGGGCGCAAGGGGAGTGTTCCGCTCAAACCACGCACCGGCATCGCAAAAATGGCCGAGGATGAGATTCTCGCTGTCATCACCGACCTAGACAGCCAAATGAAGCAGGCGGCGGCTGAGTTGCAATTTGAGCTTGCCGCGCGATTGCGTGATGAAATTTCTGAGCTGAAACACGAGCTCAGGCAAATGCAAAAAGCTGGGCACATTTAGTGCACAGCGAAGAAAGTTAGACTCCCATGGTGCACATTTCAAAAGTCGATCACGAAGACAAACTCATCATCAAGGGCGCTCGAGTTCACAATCTTAAAGACGTCGATCTTGAAATTCCGAGAAATTCTCTTGTGGTTTTCACTGGACTAAGCGGCTCAGGAAAATCATCACTCGCTTTTGACACCATCTTTGCCGAGGGACAGCGACGTTATGTTGAATCTCTTTCTGCCTACGCACGCCAATTTTTAGGTCAGGTTGACCGCCCGGACGTCGATTTCATCGAGGGGCTCAGTCCGGCAGTATCAATCGATCAGAAATCAACGAACCGCAATCCACGTTCAACGGTTGGCACCATTACCGAAATCCATGACTATCTAAGACTGCTGTGGGCAAGAGTTGGAGTTCCACACTGCCCAGAATGCGGCGAAAAAATAATTCGTCAAACTCCGCAGCAAATAGTTGATCAAATTCTTGCTTGGCCTGAGGCCACCCGATTTCAAATTTTGGCCCAGGTGGTTAGCCAGAAAAAGGGTGAATTTGTCGATTTGCTTAGAGATCTAAACAACCAGGGGTTTGCTCGTGCGGTGATTGACGGCGAAGTAGTTTCTCTGGCAGACGCCAAACCGCTCAAGAAAACCTTCAAACACGACATTTCTGTGGTGGTTGACCGATTGGTAATCAAAGGCGATATCACCTCGCGTCTTACCGATTCGGTCGAAACAGCGCTGAAGTTGGCTGACGGTCGCATCCAAATTGATTTCGTAGATGAAACCGACACCGACAAGAAATACCGAGTCTTCAGCGAGAAACTCTCTTGCCCCAACGAGCATCCGCTTTCACTGACCGAAATTGAGCCCCGTACCTTTTCATTCAACGCGCCTTTTGGCGCCTGTCCAGATTGCTCCGGCTTGGGCACCAAACAGGCGGTTGACGCAGAACTGGTGATTGGCGATCCCGCAGCTTCAATCAACGGTGGAGTGATTCTGCCTTGGTCAACTCAGGGCAAGGGTTTGTTCCACTATTTTTCTCGCATGCTGGCGGGGCTTGCCAAAGATCTTGAATTTTCACTGGATACCGCTTGGCAAGATCTTCCCGAAGAAGTTCGCGATGCTGTATTGCACGGCAATAATTTTGATGTTCAGGTCAAATGGAAGAACCGTTACGGTCGAGAACTGCGCTACACCACGGGTTTCGAAGGAGTTCTGCCCTACATAGAGCGAAAGTGGCTCGAGTCTGAAAATGATTATGCCCGTTCTCGTTGGAGTAGTTTTCTGCGCGAAATTCCCTGTTCCAGCTGCAACGGCGCCAGGCTAAAGCCAGAGGTTTTGGCGGTCAAAGTGGCCGAAAAATCAATCGCCGATGTGGCAGAGATGAGCTTGGGGGAGGCACACAAATTCTTTGACTCGATGGGGTTGGCGGAGCGCGATGTAAAAATTGCGTCGGCAGTATTGCGTGAAATCAGGGCCCGCCTCGACTTTCTAATTGCGGTTGGCCTTGACTACTTGAACTTGGCTCGTGCGGCAGGTTCACTTTCTGGCGGTGAGGCCCAACGAATTCGACTTGCAACCCAAATTGGTTCGGGGCTTACCGGGGTGCTCTATGTTCTAGACGAACCGAGCATCGGTTTGCACCAGAGAGATAATCGACGTCTGATCGAAACTCTGGTGAAGCTGCGCGACCTTGGCAACACTCTGATTGTGGTTGAGCACGATGAAGACACGATCAAGACCGCCGACTGGATTGTAGACATCGGTCCCGGCGCCGGGGTAAACGGTGGCACCGTGGTGCACTCAGGTGGTTACCGAGAGCTACTTGAGAACAAAACCTCCCACACCGGCGCATTCCTGTCTGGCCGCGAACAAATCAAGGCACCGAAACAGCGGCGCAGTATCGACCCTGCTCGAACACTGAAAGTTGTTGGTGCTCGAGAGAATAACCTCAAGAATGTTGACGTTGAATTTCCGCTCGGAACGCTCACTGCTATTACCGGAGTCTCAGGTTCTGGAAAATCCTCTTTGGTCAACGATGTGCTCTATCAGGTGCTGGCGAACTCACTCAACGGTGCTAAGGGCGTTGCCGGAAAGCACACTCGGGTTGAGGGTCTAGAACAGCTCGACAAGGTTGTTCACGTAGATCAGAATCCGATTGGTCGAACCCCCAGGTCGAATCCAGCCACCTACACGGGAGTGTTCGACCACATCCGTAAATTATTCGCGGAAACCAACGAGGCCAAAGTTCGTGGTTATCAGCAGGGTCGTTTTTCTTTCAACGTCAAAGGCGGACGCTGCGAATCATGCAGCGGCGATGGAACCCTTGTTATCGAGATGAACTTCCTACCAGATGTCTATGTCGAGTGTGAGGTTTGCCACGGAAAGCGATACAACCGCGAGACACTGCAGGTGACTTACAAGGGCAAGAACATCTCAGAAGTGCTTGAAATGCCGATCGCAGAGGCTGCAGAATTTTTTGCCCCGATTAGCCAAATTGCTCGCTACCTTCAAACCCTGGTTGATGTGGGCCTTGGTTATGTGCGACTTGGCCAAAGCGCGACAACTCTCTCGGGCGGTGAGGCCCAACGTGTCAAACTAGCCACCGAACTGCAGAGACGCACCTCGGGCCGAAGCATTTACGTCTTAGACGAACCAACCACGGGGTTGCATTTCGAAGATGTCAGAAAATTGCTGCTGGTGCTCAACGGGCTGGTTGACAAAGGCAATACGGTGCTGGTGATCGAGCACAACCTCGACGTGATCAAATGTGCCGACTGGATCATCGACATGGGTCCAGAGGGCGGCTCGGGTGGCGGTACCGTGGTTGCCAGCGGAACTCCAGAACAAATCGCCAAAAAACCAAACAGCTTCACCGGCGCATTTTTGAAAGAAATCTTGAACTGATGTCGAAGCACCTGGCGTGGCGGCCAAAAACCGGGGAGATTCCGACCAACCCGGGGGTTTACCGCTGGCTCGATGAAAACGGTCGGGTGCTTTACGTTGGCAAAGCTAAGAACCTGCGCTCCCGGCTAACCAGCTATTTCGCCCCGCTGAATACGCTTCACGAACGCACTGCGAGAATGGTCTCGAGCGCCGCAGATCTTCAGTGGACCATCGTGAAAACTGAGTACGAGGCACTTCAACTCGAATTCATGTGGATCAAGGAGTTTGATCCTCCATTCAACGTTCGATTCAAAGATGATAAGTCATACCCCTACCTCGCAATTTCAATGCAGGATGAATATCCGCGCGCTTTCATAACTCGCAATCGTGAACTCAAAGGGGTCAAATACTTCGGGCCATACACCCAGTCTTGGGCGATTCGAGAAACCCTTGATTCGATGCTCAAGGTATATCCAATACGTTCCTGCTCTAAAGCCACATTCAATACGGCCAAGCAAAAACAACGTCCGTGCCTGCTGGCAGACATCGGAAAATGTGCTGCTCCCTGCGTCAATCGCATTGCAGAGGCAGAACATCGCAAATTAGCCAAAGAATTTGCCGACTTTATGTCCAGTGGAAATCGCGATCACATCGATGAACTTCGCGAGCGAATGTCGCAGGCATCCGAGGAACAAAAATACGAACTAGCCGCTGCTCTCCGTGATGACATAACTGCACTTGATTCAGTGCTCGAAAAATCGACAGTTGTTTTCAGTGATCAAACCGATGCCGACTTATTAGCGGTTGCCGATGATGAGCTGGCTGCCGCCGTTTCGCTGTTCATTGTGCGCGGCGGTCGCATCCGAGGTGTTCGAGGGTGGGTGGTTGACAAAGAATTAGAGCGCAGCCAAGGCGAGCTGATCGAATACCTATTGCAAGAGCTGTATGCGGCAAAACCGGGCCTTGAGGCACAGGAAGTGCCCCGTGAAGTTTTGGTGCCCGAACTTCCCGAAGACCACGTGGCACTGGCCGAGTGGCTGGCGCAACTTCGAGGTTCAAAAGTTGAGCTCAGGGTGCCGCAGCGCGGAGACAAAGCGGCCCTGCAAGAAACAGCCTTGCAAAATGCAAAACATGCCCTAATGCTCTATAAATTGCGCAGGTCGAGCGATTTCACCGCTAGAGCCGAAGCGCTTGCCGGAATTCAAAAAGCACTATCGCTGGCTGAGGCGCCGCTCAGAATTGAATGCTTCGACGTCTCGCACCTGGGCGGAACCAACGTTGTTGCATCGATGGTCGTGTTTGAAGATGGGCTGCCAAAAAAAGACCAGTACCGCAGGTTTTCGATCGAGGAAACAACTGATGACACAGATTCGATTTATCAGGTGTTGATGCGGCGGCTCAAGTACCTCAAGTCTGGTGACCCCGATTTAGATGCGACTAAATTCAGCTACCGACCAAACCTATTAATCATCGATGGTGGTTTACCGCAGGTAAATGCTGCCGCTCGCGCCATCAAAGACTCTTCGGTCAGCGGCATCGCGCTTTGCTCACTGGCCAAGCGACTCGAAGAAGTTTGGCTTCCAGGGCAGGAGTTCCCCGTAATTTTGCCACGAGCAACCGACGAACTTTTTTTGCTCCAGCGAATCCGTGATGAGGCACACCGGTTTGCGATCAGTTACCAGCGAGAGAAACGATCGAGTGCAATCGCAAGCGTTCTGCTCGAGGTTCCGGGTTTGGGTGAAAAACGAGTGAAGTTACTGCTCAAACACTTCGGTTCAGCAAAGCGGCTCAGGTTAGCAAGCTTTGAAGAAATTGCCTCTGTGGCCAGCATCGGAGAGGTCACCGCGAAGGCAATAGTTACCCATCTGGCTGAAGAAAAGTAGTTAAATTTCTTAAATCGGCACCTCGGCGTGTCGCAATTGGCTAGACTCTCTGCAAGTCGCGTGAAATCAGGCGACACGCCGAAGCAGGGGAGGGCTGATGGAGAGCAACGCTAAGCCACAGTTACTCGTTGTTACCGGCATGTCTGGCGCCGGTCGATCAACCGTTGGCAACGCCCTGGAAGACCTTGGCTGGTACGTGGTTGACAATCTACCTCCGCAAATGCTCGAACCAATTGCCGACCTATTTAGGCTGGCAAAAACCCCTCTTCCCAAACTTGCGGTAGTAATCGACGTTAGAGGTGGAGAGTTTTTCGCCGACCTCGCCGAGCACCTGCTCAGGTTGCGCACTAGAGATGTCGAACAGCGTCTGCTGTTTCTCGAGGCAACCGATGCGGCCCTTGTGAAGAGGTTTGAATCAGTTCGCCGCCCGCACCCGCTGCAGGGAGACGGCACCATTCTCGACGGTATTCACGAAGAGCGAAATCGACTACTGCAGCTTCGTGAGAGTGCCGACATAATCATCGACACCTCAGACCTAAACATCCATCAGCTCTCCAATAAAATTTCGGATGGTTTTTCGCTGAATGCAGCACGAAAGCTGCAAATTACCGTGATGTCGTTTGGCTTCAAATATGGCCTTCCCTCAGATGCTGATCTGGTTGCTGACGCCCGATTTCTACCAAACCCGTTTTGGGTAGAGTCTCTCAGGCCATTCACCGGAGAAGACCAAGAGGTCAGCGACTACGTGCTCAGCCAAAATGGCGCCCAAGAATTTGTTTCAAACTATGTCGCTGCGCTGCTGCCAGTTTTGAGGGGCTATGTCTCTGAAAACAAGCGCTACGCCACCATCGCTATCGGTTGCACTGGCGGAAAGCACCGTTCAGTTGCAATGGCCAGAAAAATTGCCACTGAATTGAAAAACCTTCCAGACGTAAGTATCAGTATCAAACACAGAGACCTAGGAAAGGAATAGCGATGGCGCTAACCGCAGATCTCAAAGACGAGCTCTCTCGACTTGAAATAGGTAAATCAGCCCTGAGAGTTGCCGAGCTCTCCACCATTCTTCGATTCGCCGGAGGCCTGCACTTAATTTCAGGTCGCGTAGCCATTGAAGTTGAAGTCGACACAGCCCAACTGGCACGGCGAATCAGAAAAGACATCGCCGAACTGTTTGGTATTGAGAGCGAGATGGCGGTTATTTCTCCCGGAGGTATCCGCAGAACCTCGCGCTACCAGGTCAGGGTCATCAGGCAGGGTGATGTCTTAGCTCGGCAGACTGGTTTGCTCGACCCGAGAGGTCGCCCGGTTCGCGGGCTTCCGGCAAATTTGGTTTCGGGATCTGTCGGTGAGGCTCAAGCGATTTGGCGAGGTGCATTTTTGGCTCACGGCTCGCTAACTGACCCGGGCCGAAGCGCAGCACTCGAGATAACCGCTCCAGGTAACGAGGCCGCTATGGCACTGGTCGGTGTCGCTCGACGCCTGGGTGTATCAGCAAAGGCTCGCGAGGTTCGAGGTGTTTACCGAGTGGTGGTGCGCGAGGGAGAAGCAATCGCAACCATGCTGACTCAAATGGGAGCGCACACCCAGGTGATCCGCTGGGAAGAACTTCGCCTTCGCCGCGAAGTTAGGGCTACAGCCAATCGCCTGGCAAATTTTGACGATGCCAATCTACGCCGCTCTGCACAGGCTGCAGTTGCAGCTGGCGCCCGAGTAGAGCGAGCGCTTGAAATTCTTGGTGATGAAGTGCCTGATCACTTGAAATACGCAGGTCAACTCAGGCTCGAGCATAAGCAAGCCAGCCTTGATGAGCTTGGCCACCTGGCTGATCCACCAATGACCAAAGACGCGATCGCAGGGCGAATTCGTCGCCTCTTGGCAATGGCCGACAAGAAGGCCGAAGACCTCGGCATTCCGGCCACAGACGCCTTCCTACCCGAAGATCTCGACTAACGGGAGACCCCGGAATAATTAGCCGATTCAAAGACTTGCATCCATTAGAAACGGAGAACCAAAAGATGACCAAGTACGCACTGCCAGAACTTACCTATGACTACTCAGCGCTTGAGCCAAGCATTTCGGCTCGAATCATGGAGCTGCACCACTCGAAGCACCACGCAGCCTACGTTGCCGGCGCTAACGCTGCTCTTGATGCACTAGAAGAAGCCCGCAGCAAAAACGACTTTGGCAACATCAACAAACTTCAAAAGGATCTCGCCTTCCACCTTGGCGGTCACACCAACCACTCAATTTTCTGGAAAAACCTGGCACCGGCTAATTCAGATCGTCCAAGCGGTGAGCTAGCAGCCGCAATCGACGAGTATTTTGGCTCATTTGAGGCTTTCCAAGCTCACTTCAACGCTGCAGCACTGGGCATCCAGGGTTCTGGCTGGGCATTCCTAGCCTGGGATCTAATCGGCCAGCGTCTGATTATTGAGCAACTTTATGACCAGCAGGGAAACGTTGTGGCCAGCACCGTCCCGCTACTGATGCTTGACATGTGGGAGCACGCGTTCTACCTCGACTACCAAAACGTCAAGGGCGACTACGTGAAGGCCTTCTGGAACATCATCAACTGGTCAGACGTGTCAGAAAGATTTGCAGCTGCAACCACTAAAGCAGCTGGTCTACTGCTAATCTGATACAAGTTTTTCCACCCAAGGGCGCGTGGCAAATCAGATAAAAATCCATCCCACGCGCTCTTTTCGGGGCGCCTAAGCATTTGGAGTGCTAAATGGCAATTCGTGTTGGAATCAACGGATTCGGACGTATCGGACGTAACTACCTTCGCGCAGCTTTGGCAAAGGGTACCGACCTTGAAATCGTTGCTGTAAACGACCTAAGCGACCCAGCTTCGCTAGCCCATCTTTTGAAGTACGACTCAATCACCGGTCGCCTTCCACAAGACGTATCAGTCGACGGCCAAAACATCATCGTTGGTGGCCAGGTCATCAAGGTTCTAGCAGAGCGCGACCCAGCTGCTCTCGCATGGGGCGAGCTTGGTGTCGACATCGTTATCGAGTCAACCGGTCGTTTCACCGACGCTGAGAAGGCAAAAGCACACCTCACAGCTGGCGCAAAGAAAGTTCTAATCTCTGCTCCTGCAACTGGCGAAGACGCAACTTTCGTAATCGGTGTCAACGAGCACCTTTACGACAACGAGACTCACCACATCATTTCAAACGCATCTTGCACCACCAACTGCTTGGCACCATTCGCCAAGGTTTTCAACGACAAGTTTGGTATTGAAAACGGTCTAATGACCACCGTGCACGCCTACACCGCAGACCAGAATCTACAAGATGGCCCACACGGAGACCTCCGTCGTGCACGCGCTGCCGCTCTGAACATCGTTCCTTCATCAACCGGTGCAGCTAAGGCAATCGGCCTAGTCCTTCCAGAGCTCAAGGGCAAGCTAGATGGCTACGCATTGCGTGTACCAGTTCCAACCGGCTCAATCACTGACCTAACCCTGGTGGCCAAGCGCGAGGTTTCGATCGAAGAAATCAAGCAGGCATATAAAGAGGCAGCTGCTTCTGGCCCAATGAAGGGTGTCTTGAAGTACACCGAAGACCCAATCGTGTCATCTGACATCGTTACCGACCCACACTCGTCAATTGTTGACGCGGGTCTAATCAAGGTCATCGGTAAGACCGTCAAGATCAGCTCTTGGTACGACAACGAGTGGGGTTACTCAAACCGTTTGGTTGAGCTAACCGAGCTGGTCGCCAGCAAGCTGAAGTAAAACTAAAACTAGAAACAAAAGAGAAATAACCACTATGCGCACGATTGCTGACCTGCCTAACCTATCCGGAAAGCGGGTCATCATCCGCTGCGATTTGAATGTTCCACTAGACGGATCACGAATCACAGACGATGGTCGAATCGTAGCCTCGGTACCAACCCTTAAATATTTGGTTGACCAAGGCGCGCGCGTAGTGGTTATTTCGCATCTAGGCCGCCCAGATGGCGAACCTAACCCAAAATACTCGCTAGAACCCGCAGCGGTCAGATTGGGTGAACTTCTAGGACAACCAGTGCTATTTGCAGCTGACACAGTTGGTGTAGAAGCAAAAGGCGCGGTTAAGGCCCTGGCCGACGGTGGGGTAGTGGTGCTAGAAAACCTGCGCTTCAACGCAGCCGAAACCAGCAAAGATGAACAAGAGCGCGAAGCGTTCGCAGCCAAGCTAGCCGACTTTGCCGATTTCTTTATTTCCGATGGTTTTGGCGTTGTTCACCGCAAGCAAGCCAGCGTTTTCGAACTGGCTAAAGCGCTACCGAGCGTTGCAGGTTTTCTGATTGAAAAAGAGCTCGACGTTCTAACTCGACTGACAGAAACGCCTGAGCGCCCCTACGCAGTTGTTTTGGGTGGCTCAAAGGTAAGCGACAAGCTCGGCGTCATCGACCACCTGTTGCCTAACGTCAACAAACTCTTGGTCGGCGGAGGAATGGTCTTCACCTTCCTGGCTGCACAGGGCCACAAGGTTGCATCAAGCTTGCTTGAGGCAGACCAGCTAGAGACCTGCCGCGAGTACCTAGCCAGAGCTGAAAAACTTGGCGTCGAGGTAGTGCTGCCGACCGACATCGTGGTCGCTTCAAAGTTTGGTGCTGATGCCGAGGTCGCAATCACAGCAGCAGATCAAATCGAATCTAGTCCTTTCGGCCCCTCAGGCCTGGGCCTCGACATTGGACCCGAGTCAGCAGCTGCTTTTGCCGACGAGATTAGAACAGCAAAAACTGTCTTCTGGAATGGTCCGATGGGGGTCTTCGAAATTGACAAATTTGCTGGCGGCACAAAGGCGGTAGCCCGAGCACTAACCGAAGTCGATGGCCTAAGCGTGGTTGGCGGCGGCGATTCAGCTGCTGCAGTTCGAATCCTTGGTTTTGAAGATTCGCAGTTTGGCCACATCTCTACCGGAGGCGGAGCCAGCCTCGAATTTCTCGAGGGCAAAGCGCTGCCCGGTCTCGAAGTACTGAAGTAATCAGCAGAAAATAAAACGGAGCTTTCAATGTCTAATCGCATGCCATTTATCGCAGGCAACTGGAAAATGAACCTAGACCACCAGCAGGCAATTGCCCTCGTGCAAAAACTTGCTTGGACACTTGCCGACGCAGGTCACGACTTCAAGAGCGTAGAAACGGCCGTGTTCCCACCGTTCACCGATTTGCGCAGCGTGCAGACCCTAATTGACGCCGAGAAATTTGAGTTGGCGCTTGGTGCCCAAGACCTCTCGAAGTTTGACTCTGGTGCCTACACCGGAGAAATTTCAGGCGCTTTTTTGACCAAATTGGACGTCAAGTACGTCTTGGTTGGACACTCAGAGCGTCGTCAGTACCACGCCGAAGACGACACAGTGATTCAGGCAAAAACTGCAGCAGCATTCCGTCACGGTTTGGTTCCCGTCATTTGTGTTGGCGAAACCCTTGAAGAGCTAGAAACTCAGGGAGCGAGCGCAGTGCCAGTCCAGCAGACCCTGGCTGCACTAGCCGGCCATGAAAAACTCGGAGAATTCGTTATTGCCTACGAACCGGTCTGGGCAATCGGAACCGGCAAAGTAGCTACCCCTGAAGAAGCAGCGATGGTTTGCGGCAAAATTCGCGAAGCTATTGCAGCGAAATTTTCAAACGAATTGGCTCAGGCAACCCGCATTCTTTACGGTGGTTCAGTGAAGGCTAATAATGTCGCGGGCTTCCTCAAGAGCACTGAGGTTGACGGTGTTTTGGTTGGCGGCGCAAGCCTCGATGCCGAAGAATTTGCCGGGATCGCACGCTTCCAGAAGCACATCGTCCTATAATTTTCTAGTTCACTAAAGAAAGACTATTCATGGTTGCCCTACAGATCGCGCTCTACGTGCTGCTTGCTATCACCAGCTTGCTGCTTACTTTGATGATTCTGTTGCACAAGGGTCGCGGTGGCGGTCTTTCAGACATGTTCGGTGGCGGTGTCACCAGCAGCCTGCAGACCTCGGGTGTTGCAGAACGCAACCTAAACCGAATCACCATCATTCTCGGTGTGGTCTGGGCAGTGGTAATCATCGCCCTGGGCCTATTTGTCAGATTTGACCTAGTCGCCTAATTTCAAGAGGTTATCGCTATGAGCAACAGCGGAAGCGCAATTAGAGGATCCCGTATCGGTGCCGGCCCAATGGGGGAGCAAGATCGAGGTTTCCACGCCGACCGTATTGTTCGAAGCTACTACTGCATGAACGGGCACGTTCAGAGCCCCATGTTTGCGGCCAGTGTCGACGAGCTAGAAATTCCAGAGCAGCTAGACTGCCCGACCTGCGGTTTGCCAGCGGGTCAAGATAAAGACAATCCACCGCTGGTAGCAAAGCACGAGCCATACAAAACCCACTTGGCGTACGTAAAAGAGCGTCGCACCGAAGAAGAGGCAACCCAGTTGCTCGAAGAGGCGGTTGCTGCGGTGCGCGAGCGTCGCATTCGCCTAGCTGAGGCAGCTGCAGCATCAGCCAAATAACACTGCGCCCGATTAGCGCGCTAGCAGCCCCAAACTAAATTCCCGGCGGTTGCATCAATAAACCACTTAGTAGCTTTTCTACCCGTGACTCTGCCTACTGGAAGCCGCTCAGGCTGATCTGAAAATGCCACGTCAACTGCCTGGGCCTTATCAGATCCGGCAACCACAAACCAAATTTCATCTACCTCATTTAGGGCTTCGTAGCTGAAGCTCAAGCGCTGTGGTGGAGGCTTTGGGGAGTCTGCTTCGGCAATCAAAGAAACACCTGCCGAGGGGGCGGTTTTGCCCGGAAAAAGGCTTGCAATGTGGCCGTCTGGGCCCATTCCAAGAAATGCAAGATCAAATTTTGGCTTGACCGACTCAAAGTGTCCACTGAATTCAGATAAAGCCTGATCAAGGGATAGCGAATCAGCGGCTGGAAATTCATGCAGCGTCGCCTCGGCTAACTCTGGCCGGTTTAGAAGCGCGGTTCGGGCCTGATTTGAGTTGCGGTCTGCGCTGTCGCTTGCGACGAATCTCTCATCGCCCCACCAGAAATTCACCTTAGAAAAGTCGATTTTGCCTAAATCGGGATGCCGTGAGGTTTCGGCTAACGTTGCGATTCCTACGGTTCCGCCGGTTAGCATCACGTGAACTACGTCTTGAGTCGAAGTGAGTTCAATCAGTCTGACAACGAATTCATCAGCAGCAGTACTAGCCACCGCAGCCGCATCACTCAGGCGAGTCACAATTGGACGTCTGGCGTTCACGTCTACTTACCTGCGGTTTTTGGGAGGGCTAACTTGATGCGGGTTTGTTTTGGGCGAACCGCATTTTTGAAGCCTTTTTTAATTACTTCGCCAAAGATGTCATCTGGGTCAAGTCGACGCAGATCTTCACTTAGGCAGTCTCGAAGGCTGCGTCTCGGCAGTGAAATCTCTCTGGTCGGCTGAGTCGGTTGACTGAGTGTTGCCACATCTGGCCGGTTTCGAACAATTTCGATGTCGCCTGATTTACGCACCAGCTTCACCGCGTAAATTCCGTTGTCAGACTTTCCGCGTGCGGTACGAACCTGCTTGGCTTTGACTTTGAGCTTTAGTTCCAGCCAGGCCGCAAGCAAATCGGTAGATGGCGAGTCGATGGCACCGGTAACCTCAACCGCGGTGACCGCATCAAACGGAGGTTGATCCAAAATTGACGCCAGCTGCTGACGCAGGGTGGTCAATCGGGTCCAAGCGAAGTCGCTGTCGCCGGGTGAGTAGTGCTTGGCCAAATTAACCAAGGCGCCAAATGGGTCTTTTTGGGTAGCAGCATCAGTGATCCGTCTAGTTGCAATGCGGCCGATCGGTGACTTCGCCGGATTGGTCGGGGCTTCAGATGGCCACCACGCAACGACAGGCGCGTCAGGAAGCAATAGCCCGGTCACGAGCCCCTCAGGGTCGCTGGCGGCCTCTCCGTAGGCACGAAGCACAATCACCTCGGATGCACCGGCGTCACCGCCAACACGGACCTGCGCATCTAACCTCGCGGCTTTTTTGCTCTTGGTGTTGTCGTCGGCAAGCACAATAATGCGGCATGGGTGCTCGCGAGAAGCCTCGTTCGCAGCCTTGATAGCAGGTTCGATGCCTTTGAAATCGGTTTCGATGATTAGGGTGAGCACTCGACCTAGTGCAACAGCACCACCCTGCTCACGAATTTGCACCAGAGCTTTCGAAACCTTGCTAACCGTAGTGTTTGGTAAATCAACGATCACGGAATTCTCCACTCTCGGCCATCTTGAGCCAGCATTTGGTG